>RFVZ01000636.1 GCA_009922405.1 Betaproteobacteria bacterium | reverse complement strand
CCCTCTTCGCGAATCACGCGCGGCACATTCTCGCGCGGCTCGATCGTGACCGGTTGATAAATAACCCGCTTCTGCTCTGGGTCGTATCGCATTTCAACATGGCCAGAGACCGGAAAGTCCTTGCGGAAGGGATGCCCCACGAAGCCGTAATCGGTGAGGATGCGGCGCAGGTCGGTATGCCCTTCGAACATGATTCCAAAAAAATCAAACGCTTCGCGCTCATACCAACCCATCGACGGCCAGACTTCGGTCAGCGACGTAATCGTTGGATATTCATCGTCGCGACAATAGGCCCGCATGCGCAGGCGCTGGTTAAGATGCGTCGACAACAGGTGCAGCACGACCGCAAAGCGGGGCCCTTCGTGCCCAGCACCGCCCCAATCCTGGTAGTCCACACCACACAGATCGATCGCCGTATCGAAGCGCAGTCCGCTGGCATCGCGACAGACCTTGGCCGCGGCCTCCCAATGCTTGGGCGCCACCTCAAGCGTCAATTCTCCAAAGGCTTCGGATAGCGAAACGATCTGGTCGCCCAGCGCTTCTTGCAGAGCCGCCTTCAGGGTTTCATTGGGGGTTGTCATGGCGTCAGCGCTTAGCGGGCGATCGTGTTAGTTCGACGAATCTTGTTCTGCAATTGCAGAATGCCGTAGATCAGGGCTTCGGCCGTCGGTGGACAACCCGGAACGTAAATATCAACCGGGACGATCCGGTCGCACCCGCGAACCACCGAATAAGAATAGTGGTAGTAGCCGCCGCCGTTGGCACACGAACCCATGCTGATCACCCAGCGTGGCTCGGGCATCTGGTCGTAGACCTTCCGCAGGGCGGGCGCCATCTTATTGCAGAGGGTCCCGGCGACGAGCATCACGTCACTCTGGCGTGGGCTGGGCCGAAAGACGATGCCGAAGCGGTCGAGGTCGTAGCGAGCAGCGCCAGCGTGCATCATTTCGACCGCGCAACACGCGAGGCCAAAAGTCATCGGCCACATGCTGCCAGTCCGCGTCCAGTTAATCAGCTTGTCGAGCTGAGTCGTGACAAACCCTTCCTGCAA
>RFVZ01000635.1 GCA_009922405.1 Betaproteobacteria bacterium | reverse complement strand
TTCCAGGAGCCGCTTCTGGCCCTCGATCCGGTCTATACCTTGGAGCAACAGATCACGGAATCGATTTGCCGCCACGAACCGGTTTCATCCGAGCAGGCCCGAGTGCGGGCACTCGAGCTCTTCGAACAGGTTAGGATCCCAAGTCCAGAGCGGCGCCTGCACTCCTACCCCCATGAACTCTCCGGGGGGATGCGCCAGCGGGCGATGATTGCGCTGGCCCTGGCATGCCGCCCGCAGCTCTTGCTGGCTGATGAACCGACCACAGCACTCGACGCGACGGTCCAGATTCAAATCCTCCTGTTGCTACGCGAACTTCAGCAGGCTCTCGGACTTGGCGTCATCTTCGTCACCCACGATATCGGTGCTGCCGTTGAAGTCGCCGATCGCATTGCGGTCATGTATGCCGGGCGAATCGTTGAAGAGGGACCTGTGCGCAGCCTAATTCGCGAACCTCGGCATCCATACACCCAAGCTTTGCTAACCAGCCGGGCACATGGCGCAATGCCGAAGGGGGTCCGTTTGGCGACCATCCCTGGGGCGCCGCCCGACCTGAGTGAGCAAATTCCCGGGTGTTCATTCGCGCCGCGCTGTGCCATGGTTCAGGCGCAATGCCGGATCGAGCAACCCCCAGAGTTCAACCTTGAAGGGCGCCATCGCGTGCGATGCATCGACCAGAGTATCAAGCGCTGATTGGTGCCAGCCGTTCTTTCTCGTTTCCCCTATCAACGACTCTCCAATGAGTAACCCACGACTAACCGATGAGTAATCTTTACGATCCCGCCAGAGCCTTTGTGCCCTATCCTTCGACCCCCGTGGCCCATGCCGGGACGGGGCCGCTGACTGGATTGGGCTTTGGCGTAAAAGACCTGTTTGATGTCGCAGGCTATCCCACGGGAGGTGGGCAACCCCTGCTTCTCGCGATGTCTGGGATCAAGACCACGACAGCTCCAACCGTTCAGAAGCTGCTTGACGCAGGCGCCCGGATGGTGGGCAAAACCGTCACCGACGAACTCGCATTCTCAATGAATGGCCAGAACGCCCACTTTGGCAG
>RFVZ01000634.1 GCA_009922405.1 Betaproteobacteria bacterium | reverse complement strand
ACGACATTGTCAACGACTGTGCTACCAGTCTTTGCCACAACATCCTCAAACACCAGCCCGCTTTTAAAGGACTTGAGGAATGCTTTACGTAGGAGCACCTGTGTGCCCTCTACATTGAAAATAAAGCGATCGCCGTATGCGGCAGTGGCAAAGCCATTACGCATATAGGGCTTCAGCGGGCCTTTGTTGTTGCTGTTATGCATGCCTACGCCCTCGTAGACGCCCTGCTGTAGCGAGCTGCCGAACTGCAGGGTGTAAGTAGTGCCTGGAACGAGTTTGCTGGGTGCGATTGCTTTGGACATTTGTTGCTCCGTTGTGTTACTGTTTGCGTATTATAGCGTGGGACTGCGGTGCTGTCAACCGTTGTATATCTGCCACACCCCGGCACTTACAGGAGACTCCAGATACCTCTAACAACACCTGCGCCGGTTAGTACTATGCTGGCAGCATTGACAACTATCTGTGATGGTATGCGCACTCTCACTGCCCAAAACAAAAACAATATGGCTCCACAAAAGAAACAGAATACGTTATAGGGCCAAGTTGCTGGTCCTACACTGGTTAAGATATGTCCTAACAGGATTAATGCTGTGCCACTCCATTGTAAGATAAGATCAATTTGCGAATAGGTCAATACAAAGCGATTCATTAATCAGTCCCTTTCGGGCCGACCCATTGCAAGCAGTGTTCTACAGCAAACGGACCATAGGCATACGTGTGTTTAGGAGCAAGGAAGCCTTCAGTCTTGCGGCACCATTCAATGCTTTGACCATCGGTCCAAGCACGGCACAGTCGCTCTGCGTAGCCTTCTCCTTTGTTGAATGCTCGCATTGCGATCAATGCGCCACGCTGTGTCTTGTATGCGCGAACTGTGGTACTGGTGCGACGATCGATAACCTGGTACATATACGGCTCCTTTGTATTACAGTTCAAGTAGTATACAGTCAAGCAACCCGTCGGTCTACCTCAAATGGACTGTGTTGTAGGGCCGCCACAGCCGGCACTCGCACCGCGTGTTTGAACTCTTGCTCAATGTAGAAATCAATCAGTC
>RFVZ01000633.1 GCA_009922405.1 Betaproteobacteria bacterium | reverse complement strand
GCCAACACCCGCCTCCCCCGCCGGGCTTCAACTGTTGCCCGCTGTGGCCCAGTCGCTTGCGCTCTGGCACTCGATGCTCGTCAAAGAAGATATGGGCGAACTCGGCTCGATTCTTCATCCGAAGGCGGTCTTTCGGTCACCCGTCGCCCACACACCGTACCCCACTGCGCCCGTCGTGCAGTTGTTCTTGACAGCAGCCAGCCAGGTGTTCGAGGACTTTGTTTATCACCGCGAACTTGCCGGTGCGGACGGTACCAGCGTGATGCTGGAATTTAGCGCCAAGGTGAATGGCAAGGCGCTCAAGGGGATCGACCTGATCCAGTTTGATGCCGAGGGACTCATCGTCGACTTTGAAGTGATGGTGCGTCCCATGAGTGGTCTGCAGGCGCTCGCCGATGAGATGGGCAAGCGTATGGCGGCTTACATGACGGCCTTCAAAGCCCCCCAATAATTCTTTACCTGAGTAGCACCATGAGCGAAAACTTTAATAATCTTTTCTCCATCCAGGGCAAAACGGCACTGGTCACCGGGGGCTCCCGCGGCATTGGCGAAATGATCGCGGCCGGCTTCCTGTCACAAGGCGCTAAGGTCTATATCTCGTCGCGCAAAGCGAAGGTCTGCGAGGCCACAGCTGAGCGCCTGAGCCAGACTTATGGTGGGAAATGCATCGCCCTGCCGGCGGATTTGTCCAACCTGGCCGGCGTTGAAAGTCTCGCCGCGCAACTGGCTGAGCATGAAAGCAAGCTGGATATTCTGGTGAATAACGCGGGGGCCTCCTGGGGCGCGCCGCTCGATCAGTTTCCAGAAGCCGGCTGGGACAAAGTCATGGACACCAACGTCAAAGGTGTTTTCTTCCTAACCCAAAAACTACTGCCCCTGTTGCGGACTGCCGCGCAGGGTGCCAGTCCCTCGCGAGTGATCAACATCGGTTCAATCGATGGACTTAAGAGTTCTGCATTTGATGCGTTTTCTTATGGCGCATCCAAGGCTGCGGTGCATCACCTGACCCGTTTCATGGCCACCCATCTGACCAAAGAGCGCATTCTGTTCA
>RFVZ01000632.1 GCA_009922405.1 Betaproteobacteria bacterium | reverse complement strand
TGTTCGGTCGTCAGCACGAGATGGTCTAGATGATGAATCACGATGGACAGCCTCCTTCGAACGCTACCGTAGTTGATGACACCCGATTGTGTAACTAGCAGTTTCCACTATGCGCGAACTCCCAAACCCCGATACCCACCAGGAACTCCGCGAAGCGGTCCGCGACTTGTGTCGCCGATTCGACTCCGGCTACTGGCAAGCTGTGGACGAAGCTCGCGGCTACCCCGAGACGTTTGTGACGGCGCTCACCAATGCGGGTTGGCTTGCCGCATTGATCCCGACCGAATACGGCGGGTCGGGTCTGGGGCTGGCCGAAGCCTCGGTAATCATGGAAGAAATCAACGCCTGCGGCGGAAATGCAGGGTCTTGCCACGGCCAGATGTACAACATGGGTACGGTACTGCGCCACGGCTCGGATGATCAAAAGCGCCACTATCTGCCAAAAATCGCGAGTGGCGAATGGCGACTTCAGTCGATGGCGGTCACCGAACCGAGTACTGGGACCGACACCACCAAGCTCAAAACAACCGCCGTCCGCCACGGCGATCACTACCGTGTTAATGGCCAAAAAGTCTGGATCTCACGTATCCAGCATTCGGATCTGATGATCCTGCTCGCACGGACGACACCGCTCGAAGAGGTCACCAGAAAATCTGAAGGAATGTCGATTTTCCTGGTCGATCTGCATCAGGCGATTGGCAATGGTATGACGATCGTACCGATCAGAAACATGGTGAATCACGAAACGAATGAAGTGTTCTTCGACAACCTCGAGATCCCGATCGAGAACCGGATCGGCGCGGAAGGCCAGGGGTTCCGGTACATCCTCGACGGGCTGAACGCTGAGCGCATTCTGATTGCTGCCGAATGTATCGGCGACGCCTACTGGTTCATCAATAAAGCCCGTGACTACGCCAACTCCCGGGTCGTGTTCGACCGCCCGATTGGCAAGAATCAAGGGGTGCAATTTCCGATTGCCGAAAGCTATATCGAGACCGAAGCTGCAAACCTCATGCGCTTCCGGTCCTGTGAACTGTTCGACCAAAACCTG
>RFVZ01000631.1 GCA_009922405.1 Betaproteobacteria bacterium | reverse complement strand
AACCCGGGTAATTACTCATTGAAGTAATTTTTTCCTGTGGGACGATCGCAGGCATGCTTGATTCAACTTCAACGTCAGCGAACAGAGCCAATGAACCGCTGTTGACCGTCTCTGGGGTCACCGTCAAATTCCGGGGCATCGTTGCGCTTGACCAGGTGTCGTTCGACATCCAGCGTGGCCAGATCGCGGGCTTGATCGGACCCAACGGCGCGGGGAAAACGACGCTCTTTAACTGCCTCTCGAGAATCTATCCCTATAGCGAAGGCAGTATTGTTTTCGACGGGCATCGACTTGAAGGCATGCCACGCCACAAGACCGCAGAAATCGGAATTGGCCGGACCTTTCAGAATCTGGCCCTCTACAAAACAATGACCGTGCGCGACAACATCAGGGTCGGTTGCCATTGTCGTGCCAACAAGGGTTTTCTGGCGCACGCGCTGCAGTTGCCTGGCGTCTCCGACGAGGAACGCGAAATCAGCGATCGTGCGGCGACCCTGATTGATTTCCTAGACCTCGGTGCGCTGGCCGATCGCCGGGTCTCGGACCTGCCATTTGGATCGCAGAAGCGAGTTGAACTGGGGCGGGCGCTCGCCAGTCAGCCCAAGCTCTTGCTATTGGACGAGCCCGCTGCAGGGCTCAATCACGAAGAGCTTGACGCGCTTGGCCAGCTCATTCGAAGGGTGCGGGACGAATTCAAGATTACGGTCCTGCTCGTCGAGCATCACATGAGCCTCGTAATGGGTGTGTCGGACAAGGTGGTTGCGCTCAATTTTGGCCGCAAGATCGCCGACGACATTCCACAGAAAGTGCGCCAGCACCCTGACGTCATCCAAGCCTATCTGGGCGGTGATGATGAAGAGGTCAAGGAGGCTGATGGCGGCTCTCAAACCCTCTCGGCAACCGCGGTGCATTGATGTTCGGAGCATCTTGATGGCATCGCTACTCGAAGTCGATGGTCTGTGTGCGGGTTATGGCGCGACCGAAGTGATCCACGATCTTTCGATGCGGATCGAGGAAGGCTCGATCACGACGCTTCTCGGTGCCAATGGCGC
>RFVZ01000064.1 GCA_009922405.1 Betaproteobacteria bacterium | reverse complement strand
CCATTGATGCACGTCATCGCCGGCAAGGCCGTGGCCTTCAAGGAAGCGCTGCAGCCTGATTTCAAGGCTTATCAGCAGCAGGTGGTGGACAACGCCCGCGTGCTGGCCGAAACACTTATCGAGCGCGGCCTGCGCATCGTCAGCGGCCGCACCGAAAGCCACGTGATGCTGGTCGACCTGCGCCCCAAGAACCTGACCGGCAAGGAAGCCGAGGCCGTCTTGGGCGACGCGTACATGACCTGCAATAAGAACGGCATCCCGAATGACCCGCAAAAGCCGATGGTGACCAGTGGCATCCGCCTGGGGACACCGGCAATGACGACGCGCGGTTTCAAGGAAGAGCAGGCGCGGCAGACTGCGCACCTGATTGCCGACGTGCTGGACAAGCCGCACGACGCCCCCAATATCGCTGCCGTGCGCGACAGGGTAACGGCGCTGACGCGCGACTTCCCCGTTTATCGTTAGCCTAGCAACGGCGAATGCGCTGCCCCGTTTGCGCCCACGACGAAACGCAAATCGTCGCGACGCGCGAATCGGACGAAAGCGATGTCATCCGACGCTGCCTGAAGTGCGAGAAGCGTTTCACCACCGACGAACTCAGCAAAATCGCGCTTCCGGCGGTGGAGTTGTTGGCGGAGTCGGTGGGATTCTCCCGGCGGCTCGCTCGTAGGCTCGCCGCTTCGAATCACAACGCGAGCCACGCAGGTGGCTCGCTTCCGAATCCGATCAAAAAGCAAGAAAGGCCCAGGCGGGCCTTTGCTTTTTGGCGGAGTCGGTGGGATTCGAACCCACGATACGCTTTTGGCATATACTCCCTTAGCAGGGGAGCACCTTCGGCCACTCGGTCACGACTCCTAACCAAGCCCAGATTCTACACGGGTCTTGTGCCGCTTAGGACTTTGATTCTCCTAAGTTCGGCTGGTCACCCATCGACCTCAACCAATACTTCTTCAGAAATCGCGAGACTCGAGGTCAGCCCAGGGGATTCGATCCCCATCAGGTTGACGACGCCCTTTAGACCATGGGTTTGCGGGCCATCGATCCGGAAATCAGCCCCCGGTTCGTCAGGTCCGGAAATCTTTGCCCGCAGGCCTGTGTAAGACGGAACGAGTTGGTCGTCTTGGAGGCTCGGGAAATACTGTCGGATCGCCTTCGCAAAGACTGGCGCTCGATCGGACTCAAATCCATAATCAATCTCATCAGGCCAACTCGCAACATCGGGGCCAAATCGCGCCTGACCCGCGAGGTCGAGGGTGACGTGAATACCCAATCCGTGCTGAACCGGCACCGGATAGACCAGGTGTCGGAAGGGGTTGCGCCCCCGTAGTCCAAAGTAATGCCCCCGGCAGTAACGTTGGCGCGGCAAGCCTGATTCCGCCAGACCCTCAATCGCTGCCGCGACCCGCGGGGCATGCAATCCTGCGCAATTAACGATCTGACGAACGGTGATTTCAGCTGGGTCACCGACAACAGCGGTCGCACCCTTCTCGGGCCTTCGACTCGCTTCCCCAAGCCAGACGTGCCAATTGGAACCGGCACGTTCAGCGCGCATGAATTGGGTCCGAAAAACCACCGTCCCGCCGCCCTGCTCCAGATCGCCTATCAAAGACAGCATGTAGGCGTGACTGTCAATGATGCCGCTGGTTGAAGACCACAAGGCTTCCTGACAAACGATGGCGGGCTCCATCGCGGCGACTTGGCGGTGGCTGCGCGATTCGAGTTCAACCCCACAGGCGGATGCTCGCGCACGGATCGTTTCGAGCGCGCCCAACTCTTCGGGCGTGGTGGCAACGATTAGCTTACCGAGTCGCCGATGGGGCACCTGCCGATCGGCACAGTAAGCGTACAACAGCGCTTTCCCGCGAACACACAGTCGCGCTTTGTTCGAACCAGGCGGGTAGTAGACCCCCGCGTGAATGACCTCGGAATTGCGCGAACTGGCGTGTTCACCAAATTTCGATTCGGCCTCTACGACCAATACCGAGCGGCCGGACAGCGCCAGTGAGCGCGCGCACGCTAACCCAACGACCCCTGCGCCGATGACTAGCGCATCGAAGTCAGTTTGAGATGCCGACATGCCCGGCCGGTGCATCCAGCCCGAACGCTTTGTGCAATGCCCGGACGGCGAGCTCCATGTAGCGGTCGGCGATTACGGCACTGATTTTGATTTCGCTGGTTGAAATCATCTCAATATTGATACGCTCTTCGGCCAAAGTCTTGAACATCAGGCTCGCGATGCCCACGTGGCTGCGCATCCCAATACCCACCACCGAAACCTTCGCAATCTTGGCATCACCAATGACTTCGGCGGCGCCCACATCTTGCAAAACCTTGGTATTGAGGACCTCAATTGCTCGTTGATATTCGTTGCGATGCACAGTGAACGAAAAATCGGTATGCCCGTCGATACTTGCATTCTGAATAATCATGTCGACGTCGATATTGGCATCGGCAATCGGCCCCAAGATTCGGAATGCAACGCCGGGCTGATCGGGCACCCGCGTCAGGGTGATCTTGGCTTCGTCGCGGTTAAACGCGATGCCGCTGATGATGGCCTGCTCCATAGTGTGTGCTCCGTCGGGATCTTCTTCAAAAGTAATCAGGGTGCCGCTGCTCGCCTCGATCGCAAGGTCCATCGCTGGATCGGTCAGACTCGACAGCACTCGCGTTTTGACCTTGTACTTACCGGCAAATTCAACTGAACGAATCTGCAAAACTTTGCTACCCAGCGACGCCATTTCGAGCATTTCCTCGAATGTGATGCGCGCCAATCGCTGGGCTTCGGGAACCACCCGGGGGTCGGTGGTGTAAACACCATCGACATCGGTATAGATCAGACACTCTTCGGCAGCCAGTGCGGCTGCTACAGCCACCGCGGAGGTGTCGCTCCCACCTCTACCGAGCGTGGTGATGTCCCCGTCCGAATCAACCCCCTGGAATCCGGTGATGATTACGACGCGCCCCGCATCAAGGTGCGTACGCACTTTGGCATCATCAATCGATTCGATACGAGCTTTCGTGAAAGCGCTGTCAGTCCGAATCGGCACCTGCCAGCCGGCAAAGCTGACGGCGTCGATTCCGTAAGCCTGGAGCGCAATGGCCAGCAAGCCTGACGACACTTGTTCGCCGGTAGCCGCAATCAAATCGAGTTCTCGTGCGCTTGGCTGGGCCTGCGGGGTCGCATGGGCGGCATCCAGTGCAACGCCATCGGCACCAAATCCGGTCGCGCAGGCCTTTGCCAAACCGAGCAATCGGTTGGTCTCGCCCGACATCGCACTCGGCACAACTACAATCTGAAAACCGGCTCGGTGCCATTTTGCGACGCGGCGCGCGACGTTGCGAATCCGCTCGACGGAACCCATTGAGGTGCCGCCATATTTTTGAACGATCAGTTTGCTCATGCTGTAATTGTACGTTTGAGGCGATCACGTCGCCAAAACCGGGCCGGGTCGACGGCGTCAATCAGCGCTGCATCAAGCGGATCGGGCTCGCCATTGATCCGTGCGGCCACCAACTGAGCTAGCAGCGCGGACCAGACCAGTCCTCTGGATCCGTATCCGGTCAAGACAAAAAGCCCCGGCAGGCGAACAATCTTAGGGAGTGGGGCATCCACCTTCGAGCCGAGACTCACCGCAACCGGAACCTCCCCGGCCACAGGAAGATGATCCCGAGTGGCATAACGAACGCTCGAGCGAGTACCAAATTTTGGGACGACTGCGTTGGGGCAGTCCATGAGCAAATCTGCGAGAGCGTTGGAATTGTGTGGCCCACCGTCGTAATTAGCGGCTGCGATCACTTCACCTGCAGTGGGTGGCAACAGGTAACCTGCACCCGAGAGTGCGCATTGA
Organism: Betaproteobacteria bacterium; assembly: GCA_009922405.1. Classification (GTDB taxonomy): domain Bacteria; phylum Pseudomonadota; class Gammaproteobacteria; order Burkholderiales; family Burkholderiaceae_E; genus RFPW01. The sequence continues at coordinate 7,481 of RFVZ01000064.1, read as the reverse complement.
ACGCCTGGCAGTTGATCGATCGCAAAGCGACCGATCGATCCGGGCACCGCCAACGGCGCGTTTATTAGGCCGCCCGCGCGCTCGGCCAGCGATGCCGCGGTTTGAGTATTCGCGAGAACGACGACAGCGGCATGCGCAAGCTCGTTGCCGTCGCGGTCGCGAACCACCCATTGCCCCCCTTCTGCCCGGAGATCATCCACCTGAACACCTCGGCGCACGATGATCCGCGAAGCCCAGGGCAGGCCCTTCTGATCCTCACAGAGCCAGCGCGCGCAAAGCGCCGGCGGACGCACCCAACCGGCTTCGCGTAGCCACAAACCGCCGGACAGAAGCGCAGCACCCGCCTTGTTTGACGCAGCGTGGCGATCGAGCAACTCAACCTCGCCAAGGCCCTTGCCGGCCCGAGCGCTGTAGGCCTGGGCAAGGACGGACAGACGGCGCAGATCAGCTGGGCTGTCGGCCACCTCGATCAGTCCGGTTCGCTCAGCAAGTTTGTCGGCGTACGCACCATGACGCTCGAGGCTTCGATGGAGCGCCTGGACCCCAGCTCGACTGAGTCGTGAAAGCGCGCAATCGTCGAGGGAAAGGTGCGGCCGAAATGCTGCGACTGGATTGCCCGACGCTTCAGCAGCGATTACGCCGTGGCGCTCGAAGACTTGAACCTCCCATCCACGTTGGGCCAGTTCCGCGGCGACCGCCGAGCCGGCCAAACCCGCACCGATCACGATCGCAAGGCGCGCCACCGCACCGACCCGCGCGGTCGGCAATTCAACGAGTCGGCTCGATTGCTGCCAACGCGCACCGGTCGGCAACGCAGCTGAATCGGCTTTATGTTCGGTTGACTGGTCCTCGCGGAGAAATCCAAGTCGACCCAAAACTGTCCGTGTTTGCTCGATCGAGGGCCCTGCCAAATACGCTCCGGGCGCCGATGCTTTGCGCGCCAACCACTCCAATAGTCGAGGATCGGTGGCGGCACGGTCCCCAAACAAAACCACATCGGCGGCCAGACGCATGCGTCGAACGGTGACCACGGGCGGACCTCGATGCAGCGTGAGTGTGACCCGACCTTCATGGGCATCGACGCGCTGGACGTTATCCGGAGCCGTATCAATGAAACCAACGATATGCAGATCGCGGCACCGCTGCGGGTCGGCCGCCCAGAGTGATTTCAGAAACTCAAACTGCCCATACGGGTCCAGGGAATCAATCAAGATCAGATAGCGATCTCGCCCCGCCCAATGCTGAGCTAACCCGCAAGGCAGCTTCAAAGACCGGATTTCCCTGGGCGCCAATTCAGCAGGAGCCCGCCGGGCACCTTTTGGCTGACCGAGCAATTCATCCCGAGACCCGCTGCATAAACCAGCTCAACGCCCGCGAAAACCAGAGGGAGTGTTGGGCGTACCCACGGCGGGATAGAAGCGCTCTGGTAAAGCCCTTTCAGCGAACGCGAACGAGCGTGGGGTGCGATTCGCAAGCGTGCGGCGGATCGCTGGGCGGTAACAAGGAGGCATTGTCCAAGGAGCCAGTCGGGGTCAAACCCGCTGCTGCGGTCGCAGTTCGTAGCAAGATCAAAAATCAAGGAACCGCCCCACCCTTCGATCCAGAGTGATGGTTCGCCGCGCCAGACCAACTTCACATCGCCAGGGTCATTCGGTGGATCGATGTCTTCATTCACGCTCGTGGCTGGACTGGCCACAATCATGTCGCGCCAACGCCTAAACGACCAACCCTCGTGCAGAGCTTCGCCCGAGGCGCTCATCGCCAAACTGCGGTCGATGGCATCCAGACGACGCATAGGGGGCATTCGAAGCTTCAGATCATCAAACCAAGCCCGCCAAACCGCTCGGCGCCGGGCACCCGTCAAGTCAGCGAGCGCAACCGCATTCAAGTGTTGACGGTCGGTCAACTGACACTGCAACAAGTCAGCACGGGTTTGCTCCTGCAATCGATCATTGGCTTCGTCGAGTAAACTGCGCGAGCGCAAGAATCCGGATCGCCAATCGGGCAAGGCCATATCCAGGGCTGGTATCACCTGTTGCCGCACAGCGTTGCGGGTCATCGCCTGATCGGTGTTACTCGGATCTTGAACAAACCTTAATTCCAGAGCGGTTGCACATCGCTCAAGCGTCGCCCGGCTGAGTCCCAATAGCGGTCGCCACAAACGGCAATGCTCACCCCCCTGTGGCCAGGGTTGATCATCAGCAATGCCGCCAAGCCCATCAAGACCAGTACCACGGGCTAGACGAATCAGCAGTGTCTCCAATTGATCATCGGCATGATGCGCGGTCAGAACTGCCCGCGCCCCAAGCGCCTGCGCGTACTCAGCGATTGCTTCGTAGCGTGCGGCCCTCGCCGCCGCTTCGAGACCGTCCCGCTGTCGTCGTAGTGCCCCGACCCGAACCCGCAGGGTCTCGCAGGTCACCCCCCTTGCCTCGGCAAACGCTCGGCAGTGGTCAGGCCATGCATCGGCAGCGGGCTGCAAGCCATGATGGACGTGAACAGCGTACAGCACCCAATCCTGCGACCAACGCGCCCGTTGACGAACCAGTGCATCGAGCAAGACACTCGAATCGAGGCCGCCGCTGAATGCAATGATCAAGATTGCCGGCTCTTCCGACATCCCTCCGGCGTCAGATCGCGTTAGTAACCAATCGGCGACGGTTCGATCGACGCAGGCGACGGGGTCATCCGCCGCGTTCGGGTCAAGCCCGCGCGCGGCCGACGCTTTCCTTGAACTTGCCATACGCCATCAAGCGCGCATGACGCTGCACGAGAAGGGTTTCGACATCGATGCCGTTGAACTGACGAAGCGCGTCGCCCAGCGCCCGCTTGAGAAGCTGTGCCATCTGGGCATGATCGCGGTGCGCGCCGCCTGCAGGTTCGCTAACCAGCCGGTCGATCAGCCCCAGCGCTTTCAGGCGGTGCGCGGTGACGCCGAGGGCTTCGGCCGCATCGGGCGCGCGCTCTGACGTTTTCCATAAGATCGCAGCGCATCCCTCGGGAGAGATCACCGAGTAAATCGCGTACTGCAACATCAGGGTGACGTCACTGACGCCAATGGCCAGTGCGCCGCCCGAACCGCCTTCGCCGATGATGGTCGAAATGACGGGCACGCGTAAACGCGACATCTCAAACAGGTTGCGTCCGATCGCCTCCGACTGACCACGCTCTTCAGCATCGATGCCCGGAAACGCTCCGGGAGTATCGATAAAAGTCATGATCGGAAGGCCAAACTTCTCCGCCAGCTTCATCAGTCGCAGGGCCTTGCGATAGCCCTCTGGGCGCGGCATTCCGAAGTTTCGGTAGGCGCGTTCTTTGGTGTCATGACCTTTCTGGTGTCCGATCACCATCACGGATTGCCCATTGAATCGGCCCATACCACCGACGATCGAGGGATCATCGGCAAAGCTGCGATCGCCATGCAACTCATGCCAATCGGTGAACATCAAACGCAGGTAATCCAGCGTGTAGGGCCGCTGCGGATGACGGGCCACCTGCGCAACCTGCCACGGCGTTAGCTTGGCATAGGTCTCTTTAACGAGATTTTGACCCTTCTTTTGTAAGCGATCAATCTCATCGGCGATATCAACCGCCGAGTCGTCCTGCACAAAACGAAGCTCTTCAATCTTGGCCTCAAGCTCAGCAATTGGCTGCTCAAATTCAAGAAAAGTGTTTTTCATCGGTTCCTGTTCAGGTTCTCAGTATTCGACGGGCACGGGATCCAGACTGCGCCACAAATACCAGGTAGCTGCCGTGCGCCAGGGGGACCAACGCTGCGCCAAATCTCGCGCTTGTGCTCGGGTGGGTGTCACGCCTTGCAACCAATGAATCCCCATCGCCCGTAATAACCCGATATCGTCCAGCGGCAACACGTCCGGCCGCAGCAGATTGAATATCAGGAACATCTCGGCTGTCCAGCGCCCGATGCCCCGAACGCAGATGAGTTCGGCGATAACCGCTTCGTCATCCATGGTCGGCCAGCGTTCGGGCAGAAGGTCGCCCTGATCGAAGCGTTGTGCCAGATCGCCGAGATACTCGGCCTTTCGAAGGGACAAGCCACAGGCCCTCAGCTGCGCCAGGTTCATCGCCATCACTGCCGAAGGCGTCACCGCCACGGGGGGCACAGCCATTAAAGCCGATTGGTCACCGGGCTTTCGGGGGTCAGCCTCCTGGGTCCGTGCGACCTCGACCGCGAACCGATCCCAAACCGATTGGGCGGCCTTGACCGAAATCTGCTGTCCCACGATCGATCGTGCGAGCGTCGTAAACGGGTCGCCCCGAGAGCCGAGCGCGGCGTCACCGAACCCGGCGATCAGGCGCGCCAGCACCGGATCGGCCGCACTGAGTTCTTGCCGGGCCTGCGACCACCAACCGGGTGGCGGGGGCGCGGTCAACTGCGGCGCCAAAGAGTCCCGCCTGCACTGTCTTCGAGAGTGATGCCTGCGGCCGTGAGTTCGGCCCGAATGGCATCGGCACGCGCAAAATCGCGCCCCTTCTTTGCGGCAATCCGCGAATTGACGAGTGCCTCAATCGCGGCGTCATCGAGTCCACCAGCCTCCGACTGAGCATACAGACCGCTGCGACGCACACCTGCGGGATCTTGCGTGAGCAGTCCGAGGCCATGCCCGAGCGCGCGCAAAAGACCAGCGTTCTCCGCGACCTGATGTCCGCGATGGACCTCCGCGGCAAGTTCGAACAGGACGGCCACCGCTTCAGGCGTCGCGAAATCATCATTCAGAGCGGCCGCGAAACGGACCGCAGCCGGCGCATTCCAGTCGACAACGACTGCAGCGGTATCGATCGCGAACGAGGCGGCTTCCGCAAGGGCCCCGTAGAGCCGCAACAGACCGGTGCGAGCGTCTTCAAGGTGTGAATCGGACCAATTGAGGGCACTCCGGTAATGGGCCCGGACAATAAAAAACCGCAGCACCTCGGCGTCGACTTTCTTCAGGACCTCGCGGACCGTGAAGAAATTGCCCAGCGATTTCGACATCTTTTCGTCGTCAATTCGCACGAACCCGTTGTGCATCCAGGTACCCACGAATGGCTTGCAATCAGGAAATGCGGGCTGGGCACCTTCGGATTGAGCGATCTCATTCTCATGATGCGGAAACTGAAGATCGGCCCCGCCACCATGCAAATCGAAACTAACGCCCAACAGCTCAGTCGCCATCGCCGAGCACTCCAGGTGCCAACCGGGTCTGCCCGGCCCATACTCGGAGCCCCAAGTAGCCTCCGCCGGATCGTCAGGCTTGGCGGCTTTCCAGAGAACAAAATCGAGTGGGTCCTGCTTGTGATCGGCCACCGCGACGCGCTCACCCGCGCGCAATTCGTCGGGTGACTTGCCCGACAACCGACCATAGCCCGGGAAGCGCCGAACCGAGAACAACACATCACCGTGCCGCTCGCCGTCGCCACCCCGGTCAGCCGCGCCGTCAGCCTGATAAGCGAGCCCATTACGCTCGAGCGCCCCAATCATCCTTAGCATCGAAGGCACGAACTGGGTTGCTCGTGGCTCGTGATCTGGCGGTTCGACCCCAAGCGCCCGGGCATCCTCATGCAGTAGACCAATCGTGCGCTGGGTGAGTTGTGAAATGGTCTCGCCATTCTCGACGGCGCGACGAATAATTTTGTCGTCGATGTCGGTAATGTTGCGAACGTAAGTGACTTGATAGCCCTGACACCGCAGCCAACGCCGAACAACGTCGAACGCGACCAACACCCGCGCATGCCCGATATGGCAAACGTCGTACACGGTCATGCCACAGACATATAGTCCGACCTGGCCGGCCTTGAGGGGTACGAACGGCTCTTTGCGGCCGGTGAGCGAGTTATGAATTCGGAGCATGTCGATCGGTAACCTGAGGCCCATTGCTAGAATGCGCGGGATGCGCGGCAGTCTATCAAAGCCCTCCTCAGGGGCCGAACCCCGGGTCGATCGGTTTTTTCCCATTGGGACGCCCGCGACCACGTTTCTATTGGGCATTGCGCTGACAGCCGGCATGGCCTTGGCGTCACTGACCGTGTCAAAAGCGCACGCGCAGAGCATGGCACCCGCTGATTCCGCCATCGCCCACGCAGACGCCCTGAAGATCTACCGCTCGGGAGAGCGGTCGAGGGCGTTGGCCCGGGTCGACAAGGCCCTGAGTACCGACCCCAAAGACACCCAGCTGCGATTTTTGCGTGGCGTGTTGCTGACCGAGCTCGGGCGCCGTGATGACGCAATCATGCTGTTCCGACAAATGATTCAGGATTTTCCAGAACTTCCTGAACCGTATAATAATCTCGCCGTTCTGCAGGCCAGCGGGGGTGATCTCGACTCTGCCCGTGAGACGCTCGAAACAGCGACACGAGTACTGCCCTCGTACGGACTCGCGCATGAGAATCTGGGCGATATCTATCTGCGGTTAGCTCAACGCGCCTGGGAACACGCAGAATTTTTGAACCCCTCACAAGCGGCCCGGGTGCAGGAACGTCTTGTTCTTGCACGCGATCTGATCACGCGCGATCTAGCTTCGCGAAACCTGGGCCCAAGGACTAATAGCCCGCCAGGCGATCCACCCAAGACGCGATACTTGCGCGGGGTTACTGCCACTCCGACGCCAAATTCCAGCCCCTGATTTCCACCCCTCAGTTCCACCCCTCAATTTTCAGCCCTTAAGAAGGACCTCCCTGATGAAACCTCGCCTGCTGCAATGGCTCACTGTATTTGCAACGCTCGGCACGATCGCTGATGGGGCTGCCGCTGCCCCGACGCCACAAGTTGAATTCCGAACTTCAATGGGCAACTTTACGGTCGAGCTCTATCCAGAAAAAGCACCGATCACGGTCGAGAATTTTCTGCGCTACGTCGACGACGGCTTTTACACCGGAACCATTTTTCATCGGGTGATCGCCGATTTCATGATTCAAGGCGGTGGTATGACCGCGGACATGGCGGAAAAGCCCAACAAGCGTGCGCCGATCACACTCGAGTCAAAGAATGGCCTGCGTAACGATATCGGCTGGCTCGCAATGGCCCGCACCGGCGACCCCAACTCTGCGACTTCGCAGTTTTTCATCAACACGGTCAATAACGCTGGCCTCAATCACCCGCAGCCCGATGGCAATGGTTATGCCGTTTTCGGCAAAGTGATTGAAGGCATGGATACGGTTGAAAAGATCCGTCGGGTCAAGACGCGCACGACATTCCCCCATCGGGACGTTCCGGCCGAAACAGTCTTGATCGAATCGGCCAAACGACGCTGAGATCCGCGCCACTGCGGGTTGGATTGGGCCCATGAGCAGTTTGTTCATATCCGACCTGCACTTGAGCGCGGCCACGCCGAGAACCTGTGAACGCTTGATTGGTTGGCTCGAGAGCCACGCCAACGTCGCCCGCGATCTTTGGATCCTGGGCGATCTGTTCGAAGTTTGGGTCGGTGACGACACGATCGATGACCCGCTCGAGCGCGACTGGCTTGAGCCCATTCTGCGAGCCT
>RFVZ01000630.1 GCA_009922405.1 Betaproteobacteria bacterium | reverse complement strand
TGCTGGAAGCTGAACACCTGGCAGCCCTGTGGATTGATCCCCGACATGACATGCCGGATCACGCCGTCCTTGCCGGCCGCGTCCATCGCTTGAAAGATCATCAGCACCGACTGTTGGCCGGTGGCATAGAGCAGTTCCTGATGGCCGTCGAGTTCGGCCCGTTGAGCCGCCAGGAGTTTCTGGTAGTGCTTCTCAGATCGATAAAATGGCGCAGCAATTGTCGCGACTTGATCAAGGCGCAAATCGGTCCCGGGTTGGACCCTGAATGGTTTCGGATGGATCTTCGTCATAGCCATCGTGACAGACCCTCGGCGCGAAATTCAGATTGGTTTCAGCCGGCTTTCAGCGTCCAGGCGCACGCTCCAAATAACTTTGAAAGACTGCAACATGCACCTTGGCGGGTTCGGCAGCATCTGGCCACAGATCCAGGCTATCGAACTGAACGTCATAAGTCGGCTCAGCCTGTGCCTCGATGCCGTGCGCATGCGCGTCCGGGAAGGGGTACGGTGGCGATTCGCTGATGACCCGGCCCGTCTTGCCACGAATGTAGCCCGGCATCCGCACATGGCCCGAGACATGGTCCGAGCGAACTCGAACGAGATCGCCTACGATAAATTTCTGGCGCGCCGATTGGTTGGTGCGGCCAGCGACTGCGGGTCGGGCCAGTGGGAAAATCCCACCCGCGCGGCGTTCTAGTTCGTCTCGACTCACCATCCCCTTTTCGACGCACAGTGAAGCGAGGCTGGTGAGCGAACGCTCGTAGTAACTCGCACTCAGGTAATGCCTGGGTTCCATCCGTTCGATGGCATAACGGTACTCGTCCATGTTGTAGACGCCCTGTTTGACCGCCAGGCTGTAGAGCGCATTGGCGCGCACCTCCCAGGGGGCGTGGAACACCGGCGCATTGGGCGCGTAGCGGACTGGGCCAAACCCTTCTTTGCCGCCCAGATCATGCATGCCATTCATCTCGAACCCCCCCGCCAACGATCAAATCTTCGCGACCCCAATCATTCCTTCTTTGGTCACCAGCGCCGCGAGTTGCTCTTGCGACCAGCCTTCGGTCCC
>RFVZ01000629.1 GCA_009922405.1 Betaproteobacteria bacterium | reverse complement strand
GTGCTCATAAAAAGCATGCCGCACAGGTGGGACACCGCACCTAAACCCGCATTCGCAAGCGTGACCTTCTCTTTGTTAACACGAAGGTAAGCAATGAGTTCGTTCAGATTATTGGCGGGAAAGTCTTTGCGAGCGAGCATCGTCATCGGCACATCAACCACCTGGCCAATGAATTCGAAATCCTTCAGCGGGTCAAACCCGAGCTTTCGATAAAGCGCTGGCGCGGTCGACATCCCCATGTGATGCAAAAAAACCATATGACCGTCCGGCGGTGCCTTGACGACACGCTGCGATGCGATCGTCCCCCCGGCGCCAACGGTATTCTCGACGACCACGGTTTGGCCCAGGCTCTTGGCCATCGGTACCGCGAGCATCCGGGCGACCACATCGGTTGGGCCCCCGGCAGCAAAGGGCACAACCATCACAATGGGTCGGCTGGGAAAGGTTTGCGTCTGGGCTTGAATCGATGGTGCCAAGGCTAAAGCACACGTCACCACCGCGGCTTTACAGAACTGATTAAGCAATCGAGCGATCATTTGTTCCCCTCCAGTTTATAAATATTGTGAAATTTCGATCAGATTTTGATCCGGATCACGCACATAGATGGACCGAATCTTTCCAGTGGCGCCCGTCCGCTGCACGGGTCCCTCGATGATGGGTACGTTGAATTCCTGAAGCCTTACCTGCACCTCCTCGATCGACGCGTCTGCGATAAAACACAGATCCAGCGCGCCGGGGGTCGGGTGTAACGCTTTCGGCTCGAACTCGCGGCCTTTAAGATGCAGATTAATTTTCTGATGACCAAAGCGAAATGCCCGGCGCTCGACCGGTGGATCGCCGCCCACAAACGATTCGAGTTGCATCCCCAAAATCTTGGTATAAAAGTGAATGCAAGCCTCTTCGTGTTCGGTCGTCAGCACGAGATGGTCTAGATGATGAATCACGATGGACAGCCTCCTTCGACCGCTACCGTAGTCGATGACACCTGATTGTGTAACTAGCAGTTTCCACTATGCGCGAACTCCCAAACCCCGATACCCACCAGGAACTCCGCGAAGCGGTCCGC
>RFVZ01000628.1 GCA_009922405.1 Betaproteobacteria bacterium | reverse complement strand
ATGTCGAGATTGACCGCCACCGCCTGGCCGTCACTTCGACACAGCACGCATTCGAGAACCTCATGCTCACTGGCATTGATTTCCTGGTGTGGAACAAAAGGCGGTACGTAGATAAAGTCACCCGGACCCGCCTCGGCGACGAACTCCAGTTGATTGCCCCAGCGCATCCGGGCGCGTCCCCGAATCACATAAATGACGCTCTCCAGCGGCCCATGATGGTGGGCGCCAGTCTTGGCGTTGGGATGGATGTGAACCGTACCCGCCCACAATTTTTGCGCACCTACCCGCGCGAAATTAATCGCCGCCTTGCGGTCCATACCGGGAGTCGACGGGACGTTGCCATCGAGTTGATCACCGGGGATCACGCGCACGCCATCGTGCTTCCAAGACTGCGCCTCGATCGGGTCGGCCGAACCGGAGTGGCCGTGTTCATGACTGGGACTTTGGGCGTGACTATGACTAAGTTCAGAATTATCGGTCATGGACGTCTCGGATGTCGTTATTCAGAGCGCTAAGTATCCCACCATGGTGAGGCGCCACTCGCAGTATTCTTGCCCCCTCGTCATGACCACTTCCCTAGCTGACAGCAATGATTCCTCGGCCGCCCGGCATGACTGACAAGATCTTGCATAGTTCGTTTTATCGGTTGACGCCTGTGGCAGATCCGCGTGCACTCGCGAATCAAATCCTTCATTGGGCTGATGGCCTCGTGGGGAGCCTCACTGTTGCAAGGCAAGGGGTGAGCGGAGCCGTTGCGGGCTCACCGGCGACGGTTGCTGATTTTGAGCGTTTGCTTACTCAATCTGAATGGCTGGCCGGCGTGCCGCACCGAATTCGGTTTCGGCATAGTGCGTGCAGGACGATGCCCTTTGGTCGGTTGAGTGTCAGCGTCAAACCTTCTTTAGTTGCGCTGGGGCTTCCATCGACGGGGCTGTTGCCGGAGCCCGATCAAGAGGACGAGACCCACCTAGATCCGCGCTCATGGCGCACGCTGATGGCTCGAGAAGATTGTGTTGTGCTTGATAACCGCAACCACTTTGAGTATCGGGTGGGTCATTTCAAGGGC
>RFVZ01000627.1 GCA_009922405.1 Betaproteobacteria bacterium | reverse complement strand
CAACGGCGATACCTTCCTCGGCGGTGAAGACTTCGATCAGCGCTTGATCGAACACATCATCGGTGAATTCAAGAAAGAGTCTGGTGTCGATCTGGCGCGCGATGTGTTGGCGCTGCAGCGCCTGAAAGAAGCCGCCGAAAAGGCCAAGATCGAGCTCTCAAGTTCTGCGCAGACCGAGATCAATTTGCCCTACGTCACCGCAGACGCGTCGGGCCCCCGCCACCTCAACATGAAGCTGACGCGGGCCAAACTCGAGGCGCTGGTCGATGAACTGATTCAGCGCACGATCGAGCCCTGTCGGATCGCGATCAAAGACGCCGGCGTCAAAGTCAGCGACATCGAAGATGTCATTCTGGTCGGTGGTATGACCCGGATGCCCAAGGTGCAGGAGAAGGTCAAAGAATTCTTTGGTAAAGAGCCGCGCAAGGACGTCAACCCCGATGAAGCGGTGGCTGTCGGCGCCGCGATTCAAGGTTCGGTCTTGTCCGGCGAGCGTAAAGACGTCCTTTTGCTCGACGTTACGCCTCTGTCCCTGGGGATCGAGACCCTCGGTGGTGTGATGACCAAAATGATCAACAAGAACACCACGATCCCGACCAAATACGCTCAGGTGTTCTCAACCGCCGACGATAATCAGCCCGCCGTCACGATCAAGGTCTTTCAGGGCGAGCGCGAGATCGCCGCGGGTAACAAATTGCTCGGTGAGTTCAACCTTGAGGGCATTCCTCAGGCCCCGCGCGGTACCCCTCAGATTGAGGTGACGTTTGATATCGATGCGAACGGCATCCTGCACGTATCGGCCAAGGACAAAGCGAGCGGCAAGGAAAACAAGGTCACGATCAAGGCCAACTCGGGCCTGAACGAGGCGGAAATCGAGCGCATGGTCAAAGATGCCGAGGCCAACGCCGAAGAAGATCGTCGTATTGCTGAAGTCGCACAGGCCCGCAACCAGGCCGACGCCATGGTTCACCAGGTTCGCAAGAGCCTGACCGAGCATGCTGACAAGATTGATGCAGCCGAAAAGACCAAAATCGAAGAGGCCATTAAGGAAACCGAAGCTGCGATTCAGTCCGATGACA
>RFVZ01000626.1 GCA_009922405.1 Betaproteobacteria bacterium | reverse complement strand
AGCAGTGAGGTCATGCTGAACACCACGCCCACCAGCAAGCCGGCGACGACTGCGCCCATTAGCGAACCCATCCCCCCGACGACCGTCACAACAAAGGACTCGGCCAGCACGGTGATCCCCATCTCGGGGTTGACGGCACGAGTCGGCGCAGCCAACACACCCGAGAGCCCGGCGATGGCGGTGCCCAGACCGAACACCAGTAACCAGACCTTGGCGACGTCGACTCCCAGCACCCGCACGATTTCGGGATCGCGTGACCCGGCCCGGATGATGAGTCCGAAGCGTGTCTTTTCAATCACCAGCCATAGACCCATCACCACTGTGGCCGTCGCGCCGATCAGGACCAGGCGGTAAAGCGGGAATCGGCCGATCCCGAGATCCACGGATCCGCGTAGCGCAGCGGGGGTTGAGGACGGGAGCCCTTCGATGCCGAATAACACGCGCATCGACTCAATCAGGACATAACTGAGGCCGAACGTGAGCAAGAGCGGATAGTCGATGCCCCGGCCGTACAGGGGGCGTACTAAAAACCGCTCCGATAGCATGCCAATCGAACCCACCACCAGAGGCGTGATTACGAGGCTCAGGGCAAAGCTTCCGGTCAGGGTTTGGAAATAAATTCCCAGAAAGGCCCCGACCATGAAGAACGCGCCATGGGCGAAGTTGACCACTGTCAGCATGCCGAATATCAGCGACAGGCCGACGGCAAGCAGGGCGTAAACGGCTCCGAGAGCAATCCCGGTGACGAGTTGCAAGCCAAGCAATTGAGGCGTGAGTTCACCCATGTTTCGTCACGCCATTCAAACGGTCGCGTCTTTCAAACCGTCGCGTTTTTCGAAGCGCCCGGCCCGTTAGGCCTTGTGCCCCAGTTCACTGCAAGACCGCAGATTTGACTCATTCGGGGCTTCGATGCTGGCGACTGAGAAGACATCGTTCTTGTCTTTCATCCCTTTGGATTTGGACTCCACAATGACGATCGACTGCACAGACTGGTGATCGCACTTGCGATAGAACTGGTTGCCCTTGTACCAGTTGTATTCCAGGCGCCCAAGCGCATCCGCGACCTTGTCTGAATCGGT
>RFVZ01000625.1 GCA_009922405.1 Betaproteobacteria bacterium | reverse complement strand
TGATCAAATCGCCGAGTATCTGCCGGAAGACCTGGATGACTACTTCGGCATTTCGTCCACCGTGGCCGATTGGGAATCGGAGAACCAGGAGATCGATCTGGACAACGGCGTGTCTGCTACCAATGAGTGAATGATAAGGCAGTCTTAGCGAGCCGTCAAGTGAATCACAGGGTGTGGCGTAAATGCCACATTCCCGTTGTTTTTACGCAACCGTTGACAGGGCCGCCGTGTCGTCATATACTACGAACATGGACACACAGGAGAGCAAGATGCGCACAGTGAACCTTAACACCGAAGAAGCCTCCAACAAGTTCTGGGCTCTCCAAGACCGCCGTATGCGGAATGCTGTCAACAAGTCGCTCTATTCATACGCCCAGCAGACGCAATTGGGTCGTATCAAATTGGCGCTGGAAGAGGTCATCAGCGGTGTCGTGTACGATGTAGGCTATGGGAAGCGCAGTGCCGCAGTGAAGGTGCAGGCAGGCGCACAGATCCGCGATCGTAAGATGCTGGCTCTGTTGGAAGCAGACTGGGCCCAGCAGGGAATCTACAAGAAAGTGTCGCCACAAGGCTTCCAATACCACTTGACACGGGCCTGAATGTTCTGTATACTACGAACATGATGAAAGCGCAAGGCACTTGCCCAGTATGCCAGGGCACCACAAGGGTTCCAGCAACAGGGACCAATCGTAATTGGATCAGCGGATATGACCGATCAACAGAGACCTTTCCCTGCTCCAACTGCGGTGCTCAGTATATGTACGGGCAACCTAAAGGTACAGTCCCTCTTCGCCCAGATGGCACACCCTGCCAGCATGATTACTGGCGCACTCCAACACGATGGAGACACGTCACCAACTACAAGTGTGCCGAGTGCGGCGACAGTTTCGAAATCGATTCCGGAGATTGAGACATGAACGAACGACTTCGACTACTGGCTCATCAGGCCTGGGTTGACAATGACAATATGGATGCGGGTGGATATACGGATTTGGAAAAGTTTGCCGAATCCATCATTGCCGAAACTTGTCGTATGCTGGCAGAGAATAAAGAATTCAGAGCCGCTGTACTGGTAGGCA
>RFVZ01000624.1 GCA_009922405.1 Betaproteobacteria bacterium | reverse complement strand
CGTCAAGATGGGCGCCTGACATTAATAGACCCCAGCACAGGTCGCACGATTGACCTAGAGTCTTTTGGAGCGATTAATGCAAATAACTTTGCTCGTCTGCTACGCGTAGACAGTCAAATGACACAACAACGATAATTATTGGAGAAATAGTATGGAATCCGCCGAAAGTCTATTACGGGATCAGATACCAGCAGCAGCCAAGGTCAACGAGTCCACCAAGATGGCTTTGCAAGATGCTGTTTTGAGTCCCCGTTTTTACACTACTAATTTTGATGAAGTGGATAAAACCAATATTGATGCACTTCGTTCGGAATGGAATGTCTTAATGGCCGAGTTTGCTGCGGATATTAATTCTGATCACTTTCAACGTCCAGCCAATATGGATAAGAACTATTCTAATGTTGATCCTGAGCTTTATGATGAGTTTGTTGACTTTTTAATTAGCTCAATTACCTCCGAGTTCTCAGGCTGTATTTTGTATGCCGAGATTAAGCGTAAGGTCAAGAATGAAGATATGAAGTTGCTTTATGGCTATATGGCGCGTGATGAGTCCCGGCATGCGGGTTTCATTAACCAGTGGCTCAAAGATTTTGATATTGGAATTGATTTAGGATTTTTGGCAAAAGCGAAAAAGTACACCTACTTTAAGCCAAAGTTCATTTACTACGCGACGTATTTATCCGAAAAGATTGGTTATGCTCGTTACATCACCATTTTCCGTGAGCTTGAGAAAAAACCAGAGTTACGTTTTCATCCAATATTCCTCTGGTTTGAAAGATGGTGTAACGATGAGTTTCGGCATGGCGAAGCGTTTGCATTAATCATGCGTGCCAACCCACGCCTTCTCACAGGCCTCAATAAATACTGGATCCGATTCTTCTGCTTAGCGGTTTACAGCACGATGTACGTTAGGGATCATTCCCGTCCACAACTCTACAAAGCAATGCAGATCTCTCCGACTGATTATGACAAGAAGGTCTTGCACATTACTAATGAGATTACTAAGCAAGTATTTCCGATTACCCTTAATTTAGATGACCCAAGATTTTATGAGTGTATGAACCAGATGCTTGCATTGTT
>RFVZ01000623.1 GCA_009922405.1 Betaproteobacteria bacterium | reverse complement strand
GTACCAAATGGGATACACCCTGTCAATGACCTACCCGAAAGGCCAGCTACAGCCCGTTTCTGCGCGAACTTGTGATCGCATTTGGATCAAGCGATGTCGAGGTCGCCAGTCGCGCTTGCCAGTTCCCGCTCGATGATGAAGCCAGATAGCCGTTTGAGGTCTTCCTGCGCTGCTCGGGTGAACTGAACGTGAAAGGTCACCCGCGAATCACTAGCGGCTTTGGGCTTGCCTGGTTCGGGCGCTATCAAGTTCGCTCTGAAGACGCCCGATCACGATATCGGCGTCGATGGTTTCGTTGACTTGGGTTTCTTTGCAGGTACGTGCTTGGTCTTTTTAGCCGACAAGCAGTGCAGTGAGCCTCCCGAGCGCATCGTCCATGACCGCCTTGGGAACTCGCTCAATTTTTCGAGCCTTGCGGGCCGACAGATCAAGCATTCGGACTTTGTTGATCAGTGCTACGCCCTGCGTTTTGCACCCGGCGCCGGTCAGGCTGACGGCAAAGCCCGCGTAGCGGGAGAAGTCTCCACCTTGGGTGATCGGAGCGACGAGGACATCACCGAGTTTGTTGAAATCTTTCGTGGTGAGGACCAGAGCGGGCCGGGTTCCCTTTTGCTCATGACCGACCGCCGGGTCGAGCGGCACGCTCACAACGTCGCCCCGATCGAAAACTGGCATCACCAAACCTCTTGCCCGACCGGCTTGGCAAGATCCCAGAGCGCGAGGTCGGCAGGTGGAGGCGCAGCAAGATCGCATTTTGCAATGAGATCGGCCAGCACATATTTACGTTTGGGTGCCAAAACAATTTGACCTTGTTCGTTCGTATCTAACGTCATTGTCTGGCCTGCAGAGAGGCCCAGATTTCTGAGCACACCGGGCGGAAGAACGGCCACCGTGCTGTTGCCGTACTTTTTTAGAATAACTTCCATGGCGAATAAATGTTTAGCAGTGTTGAACGTCCGATGACAATAATTGCTCTGGCGAGGTCAGTCAAGTACCGGCTGGCGGCGGACTCAACTAAGCAGCCCCAGCGACCCTGATGGTGCTGTATGCAACTAAGACCTGAGCGCGTCATTCGAGTGA
>RFVZ01000622.1 GCA_009922405.1 Betaproteobacteria bacterium | reverse complement strand
GCGATTGTGGCGAGCGACACCCAGCCCTTACGCGAGGCTATCCGGCACGACGATACCGGTTTACTGATCGATTTCTTTAGCCCCAGGCAACTCACTGAGTCGGTTTGTGCGCTCATTGAAGATGCCCCGCGGCGGGTGCGGTTGGGCGAGCGTGCCCGGGCGTTTGCAGTCGCACATTACGACCTGAAAACTATTTGTTTGCCGAAGCAACTCGAGTGGGTGGAGGCGCTCGGACGGGCGTGAGCCGTGGTTCGCGAATAGCGGCACTGACCGCTTGATTGTCCAGTATTTGAAAAGCACTTGCCTCTATATCCCCTCTGGCGGAGAGACCCGAATGCCAACGCAAGCGCTGACGACTGATTTTCTGAATTCCCTCCACACCCGGCCCGCATCGGTGGGCATGGTCAATTACTTCGACACGGAGACCAAGGGCTTCATGCTGGAGGTCCGCGCGAGTGGTGGCGCGACTTTTTATTTCCGCTACCGCGATGGAGGAGGACGCATACGGATGAACCGTATCGGTCGGCGCGATGAAATTGCGCTTGCGGACGCGCGCGCCAAAGCCCATCAGATGAAGAAAATGGTGACTGAGGGCGGGGACCCTAAAGTTGAAAACCATCGCTTCAAGGACATCCCGACCTTTGCTGAATTTTTTCATGAACGCTTCTTGCCGTTCGTTAAGGCCCGCAAGCGCAGCTGGAAAACCGACGAAGTGCTGGCGCGGCATCATTTGTTGCCGGCCTTTGAGGCGCTCCGGCTCAATCGCATTTCGCGCGCCGATGTGCTGAGTTTTCAGGATGCTGCGCACGCAAAAGGCTACGCGCCGGGGACGTGTAACCGGATGCTCGTGCTTCTGAAGTTTATGTATAACTGTGCTATCCGCTGGGAGATCCTTCCCGCGACGGGTGATCCTTGCGTCGGGGTTGATCCTCTGGACGACAACGGAGCACGTGAGCGATACCTGAGCGCTCCCGAGGTTCAGCGCCTCTTCGAAGAACTTGACAATAATCGGAACGTTCAAGTCGCCCAGGTCGTGCGCCTGCTGCTCTACACCGGAGCGCGCAAACGCGAGGTCCTTGA
>RFVZ01000621.1 GCA_009922405.1 Betaproteobacteria bacterium | reverse complement strand
GGCAGTGCGATCCTCGGTACAATCGGGCTGATCGCTGGGCTTTGGGCCGAAAAATTCGATCAGATTGCGGCATTTCAAAATTTCATCGTGATGCCGGCGACCTTCTTGTCGGGTGTCTTTTACTCGGTTCAGACGCTCCCGCCATTTTGGCGCACGGTTTCCCACCTGAATCCCTTTTTCTACATGGTCGACGGCTTTCGTCATGGATTTTTCGGGGTCTCCGATGTCCCGCTTGAACTCAGCCTGGGAGTCTGTGTGGTGACCCTGGGCGTGTCCGTGGCGATCGCCCTGCGCCTGCTGGCCAGCGGCTATCGTTTGCGTTATTGAGAATGAATTCTAGGATGAATTTGAGGGTTATCTGCCAATGAATCCCACCCCAGATCTTGTGGCGCAATGGATCGCTGCGGGGCTTGATTGCAGTCATCTTCAGGTGGAGGGCGACGGGCGTCATTTTCAGGCGGTAGTCGTCTCCGCGCATTTTGAAGGCTTGCGTTCGATCAAGCGCCATCAGCGCGTGTATGCCGCACTTGGCGAGCGGATGCATGAGACCGTTCATGCCTTGTCGATGCGTACCTTGACGCCTGCAGAGTGGGACGCCGAACAGGGCACAGCGGTGCCGTATGACGGGACCGTACAGGCGCGCCGGACCGGATCTCACTGAGCGTGGATCGGTTGCGAATCACGGGGGGGCTGCCCCTCGTCGGTGAAATTCCAGTCTCGGGCGCAAAGAACGCGGCCTTGCCGATCTTGTGTGCCAGTCTTCTAACGACTGAGCCCCTCATCGTTGATCACGTGCCCCGTTTGCGAGATGTGGTCACGACGCGCCGATTACTCGAGCGCATGGGGGCGCAGGTTCAAATCGAAGACGGCGTGGTTTCTCAGCGCCTTGTTTTGGTCACACCTGACCATATCGAACCAACGGCGCCTTACGAACTGGTTCGTACGATGCGGGCGTCCATTCTGGTTTTAGGTCCGCTCGTCGCACGGTTCGGCCGGGCTCGGGTTGCGTTGCCGGGGGGGTGTGCAATCGGACAACGCCCGGTCGACCAGCACATTAAAGGACTCCAGGCGATGGGGGCCGA
>RFVZ01000063.1 GCA_009922405.1 Betaproteobacteria bacterium | reverse complement strand
CCCGTACGCCTGATTTCGAGTCAGGTACATTCGACCACTCTGCCACCTCTCCGGGTCACGAAGATTATCAGCCTGCGCGGAATGCGCAAAATAACGAGCTTCCCGGACGCCGTTCGCGAAATCGAGCTAGTCAAAATCCGATATCCGGAATATCCTCCGACCCAAATGCCTTAAATGGTGGATGGGTATAGCTTAGGCCCTTCAAACCATTCAAGCAGGTTCAAGTTCAGCCTGGATTAGAGATCTCTCCCAGGTGTTTTCGAGGAGTTCTGATGTCGTCCACGCCGAACACGCAGCACGCCACTCACGGCCATCACGGTCACCACGGCCAACATGGTGGCCATGGCGATCACGGGACGCATCACGGTCACGCGGGGGCATCCGACGCCCCGACCCTACCGGCACCCGTCGGCATCCGCGGCAATGTCTATGCAGCGCTGTTTGACCCAAATCGCCCGGGCAACCTGCAGCCCTTTATCGACAATTTCACGATGGCGCTCATCGTAGCGATCCCATTCGCGTTGTTGTTTGAGAATGTCCCCGAGGTTTATGAGTCTAACAAGGACCTCTTCCACTTCTTTGACATGTTCTCCCTGGGGGTTTTTACGATCGAGTACATCCTGCGCCTTTACACGGCGCCGGAGATGGAGGAGTTTAAGGGAAAGTCCGGGAGCCATTTCCGCTGGATGATCATGCCAATGTCGCTCATCGACTTGGCGGCGATCCTGCCCTTTTACCTTTCGCTGTTCATGCCGCTCAATGTCGGAGCCCTGCGAGCGATACGGTTATTGCGCCTGGCTAAGCTTTCACGAATCCTCATCCCTGCGATTCAGGAGTTTGCGCATCGGAACAAGGACAAGACCGTTCGCCAGAAAGTTCACGCACTCATTTTCCAGACCCCGACGTCTGGCAAGTTGCACGTGCTGCTCGATAACTTCCTGGTGATTTGGGTTCTGATCTCAGTCGTCGCAGTCATTCTCGAGACCGTTCCCTCAATCCACGACATCCTCGTCTGGGAATTCAAGCTTCTGGATTACATCGCGGTTGCGATCTTCTCGACCGAATACGTGCTTCGTCTCTACTCGGTGCCAGAAGAACCAGAGTTCAAGAATCGTTACGATTCACTCTCACGCTTGAGTTATGCAAAGACCCGAAACGCAATTATCGACCTATTAGCGGTGTTGCCATTCTTCCTTGAGGTGTTCCTGCACCACCTCTTCGATTTGCGATTCTTGCGCGTATTCAGGCTCATGCGTTTGCTCAAACTCACGCGTAACAGTGGCGCCATGGATACGCTTGGCAAAGTCGTGATCCGCGAGTGGCGGGTCCTTTACGCAGCCGGTTTCGTGATGGTTTTGCTGGTCATCTTGACCGCGAGCTTTGGTTATTTGCTGGAGCATGAAGCCCAGCCGGACAAATTCGAAAATATTCCCCAGTCAATTTACTGGGCGGTGATCACGCTGGCCAGCGTAGGGTATGGTGATATTTCACCCGTGACTCCCGGCGGCCGAGCGATGACGGTGATCCTCGCGTTCCTCGGGATTGGTATCTTTGCGATCCCTGCCGGTTTGCTGGCTTCGGCGTTTACCGACCAGTTGCGACTCGACCGGGAGGCCTTTGAAGACACCGTGCGCGAGGCTCTCCATGATGGTCACCTCACGCAGGACGAAAAAGAAATGCTCGAGGCCGAGGCAGCCCGTTTGCACCTGCCCAGGACCGAGGTTGACCGGATCATGAAAAAAGTCCGCCATTTGATGGCGCAAGAGCTCCTTGAGGAGCGCGAACGGGTACATGAACAGCACGCGCGAATCGAAGCAATGGAAGTCCTTAAGCACGAGCATGAACATGCCGCTGCGGGCGGCGGAGGTGGTGGTGGCGGCGGCGGTTCAGTCTCTTATGAGCAGATCGCGGGCAACCCGGAAGTTGCCTTCGAACAGGCCCGAATCCTGATCGGCCAGCTCCGGGTCCTTGGCACTGCAGTCGACCCCGACAAGCTTCAGCCGCTGTTTGCGAGCCCAGAGCGCGCTACCGATCAAGAGCGCATGGTCTGGGAATTGGTCGCGCGCAAGGCCGGATAAAACGCCTAACCGGCTCTGGGCTCACAACCCCGGTCCGGTCCACCTCAATCACGCATCGGGTGTGAGTCGGGCCACTCCACCCAGGTAGGGCTTGAGTACGTCAGGCACTACAATCGAGCCGTCGGGTTGCTGATAGTTTTCTAAAACGGCCACCAGCGCCCTCCCAACCGCAAGGCCGGATCCGTTCAACGTATGGACGAATTCCGTGCGACCCGGAGCAGTTCGCATCCGCGCGCTCAAGCGTCGCGCCTGAAAGGCCTCGCAATTACTGCACGACGAAATCTCTCGATAGGCCTGCTGACCGGGCAGCCAAACCTCGATGTCATAGGTTCGCGCAGCGCTAAAGCCCATGTCGCCAGTACAAAGCTGTAGCACCCGATAGGGCAACTCGAGCTTTTGCAGAATCGCTTCGGCGTTGAGCGTCAAGGTCTCAAGTGCCTGGTTCGAGGCGTCGGGGTGAGTGACCCAAACCAGTTCCACTTTCTCAAATTGATGTTGGCGGATCATGCCCCGCGTATCCCGACCTGCGGCCCCGGCTTCCGACCGAAAGCACGCCGTGTGAGCTGTCCAACGCAAGGGGAGCTGATCGGGCTCGATGATTTCATCGCGCACCTGATTCGTGAGCGTGATTTCGCTCGTTGATATCAGCCACAAGGGCGCTTCATCGGCCCGATGGGTTTCGGACGGCCCGCCGCGTCGAACGGAGAACATATCGTCGGCAAACTTGGGCAGTTGCCCAGTCCCCGCCAGCGATTCTGAATTAACCAGGACGGGAGTCCAGCATTCAACATAACCATGCTCGCGCGTATGCGTATCCAGCATGAACTGAGCGAGTGCGCGGTGCAGTGCCGCCAGAGATCCGCGGAGCAAACTGAATCGCGAGCCTGATAATTTGGCCGCCGTTTCAAAATCAAGACCCAACCGAGCGCCCAGATCCACATGATCTTTAGGTTGATAGGTCGCTGACTCGGAACCCCAAGCCTCCTGCTGCGACACAATGGGTCGACCTTGGATATCCTCTCCAAACGGACTCCATCGGCGAATTTCAACGTTCCCCGACTCATCGCTACCGACCGGCACATTGGCCTGGGGCAGGTTGGGAAGCGCTCGCAGCCATTCATCGACCTGGTGCAGGATCTGTTCATTCTCGGCCTTGGTCTGGTCAAGTTCGCCCCCCAAACCGGCAACTTCCGCAAGTTCGGCAGAGGCGTCTTCACCGCGCCCCTTGCGCTGACCCACCAGTTTCGAGAGTGCGTTGCGACGGGCCTGAAGTTCTTCAGTACGAACCTGAGCGGTCTTACGCCGGGCTTCGAGTGCCCGAAACGCATCGACGTCGAGGACGACACCGCGTGTGGCGAGCCGCTCGGCAACAGCATCGAGGTCCTTACGCAGCAATTGAATATCGATCATGGTGAATTCCGAACAATTAGAAAAGACGGACGCAAGACCTTCAGGCTCAACGCCGTACGGGCGTAATTATCGCCGGGAGCTGGGGTGTTCAAGGTCGAGCTTTCGCAGGCGGTCAAGTTTTTCCTGAATCCGGGTCTCGAGGCCGCGATCGGTGGGCTGATACCAGCGGAGATCGGCGACATCCTCCAGACCCGACGGCAGGTAGGACTCTCCTGCGGAGTAACCATGCGGCTCATCGTGGGCATAACGATAGCTGCGCCCGTAGCCCAAATCTGCCATGAGTCGGGTGGGCGCATTGCGCAAGTGATCCGGCACTGGATCAGAGCCACGCTCACGGACAAACGCCTGAACGCCCTTCCAGGCTTTATAAACCGCATTCGACTTGGGGGCGACCGCCAGGTAGGTGACGGCCATCGCCAGCGCCAGGTCGCCCTCTGGGCTACCGAGCCGTTCGCACGTCTCCGCCGCATCGAGCGCGAGCCGCAGTGCCCGAGGATCAGCCAAGCCAACATCTTCCGCGGCCATCCGCACCAATCGTCGCGCGACATAGCGCGGATCGGCGCCACCGTCGAGCATTCGCGCTAGCCAATAGAGCGATGCATTGGGGTTCGACCCGCGGACGCTCTTGTGCAAGGCCGAAATTTGATCATAGAACGCGTCTCCGCCTTGGTCGAACTGGCGAACGCGGTCGCCCAATCGGCCTGCAATAGCGTTCCGATCCAATGTGGCTTCTGTGGGCGCTAACGCATCGATCAAGTTAAGCAGACGGCGCCCGTCGCCATCGGCGGTATCGACCAACAGGCGATAGCCCTCCGCTGTCACGGTGACCCCGGGCCATGCCGTCTCAAAGGCTCGCTCAGCCAGCGCCTGAAGTGCGGTTGAGTCGAGACGGCGCAGGACGTGAACCGCCGCGCGCGAGAGCAGCGCCGAGTTCACTTCAAACGAGGGATTTTCGGTGGTCGCACCGACTAACGTGAAAAGCCCCGATTCCATATGCGGCAAAAATGCATCTTGCTGCGCCTTGTTGAATCGATGCACTTCATCGACAAACACCAGCGTGCCCCGTGGCTGATGCTGCTGCGCGAATACAACCGCATCGCGGATGTCCTTAATACCCCCGAGAACCGCCGAAATCGTCATGAATTCGAGACCAAACGCATCGGCCAACAGCCGCGCGAGCGTCGTTTTACCCACCCCCGGTGGGCCCCACAAAATCATCGAGTGGGGGCGCCGGCTCTCAATCGCGAGTCGGAGCGCTCCGCCCTCGCCAAGCAAATGGTCTTGGCCAAGGATGGCGGCCACGGTCCTCGGACGCATACGCTCGGCCAGGGGCTCCTGCGATTGATTTGGGAATAATGATGGACTAACCATGACGGCGATTTCGAACCGATTATCAGACCCCCCTATTGTCGCTCGTCGGGGCTGAGGGCAAACTAAGGAATGAATTTGTTAACGCGTGCCATTGGGCGACAGATTGCGCGATTTTTAAATCGCCCGAGCAGCACGTATGCACCGCCGACAACGAATAGTCTTGCCGCCCTTCGCGCGGTGATTCGTCCGGGCGACGTATTGCTGGTCGAAGGCGATCGCCATATCAGCACCGCAATTAAGTATTTGACCCAGAGCACTTGGTCTCATGCAGCCCTCTGCGTGGCGACGTCCACCACCTCTGATCCCAACGCACTCGTTTTAATCGAGGCCGACATGGAACACGGCGTTCAGTTGGTGCCACTCGCAAAATATGGGTCAATGCATACTCGGATTTGCCGCCCGGTTGGCCTTTCCCCACAGCAAATTCATATCGTTGTCGACGCCGCGGTACGGCGTTGCGGGCATCAATATGACTTGAAAAACGTCGTCGATTTAGGGCGCTTTCTTTTTCCGCTGCCATTCGTGCCGCCCCGATTTCGCCGCCAACTCCTGGCCCTTGGCAGCGGAGATCCAACCCGCGCCATCTGCTCAACCCTGATCGCGCAGGCCTTTGCGGCAATTGACTATCCAGTGGCTGCGCGTATGCACCACCACTCACTGGTGGCGCCTCGAGACTTTGATACATCCCCGTGGTTTGAAATCGTCAAACCCTCCATTTTGCTCGGGGACCGATGGCAGCGGTACCTCGCCGATTGCCCGCCATGGGCGGCCGTCGCTGAGGCCTCCGAACAACACTGCGAGGCTGTCTCAGTTACGTCATCCGAGTGCGATAACCTACTCTCTGGTGGATTCTAGAGCCGCAAGCGAATCCTCCCACCGAATTAAATCATTCGATGCAACACCACTACTCGACCTCCGATTGGCAGGGTCTCGGCAGCAGTCGACGCCCGATCAAAGCCGTGTGCCAGGCAGCCTGGGCGATCATGTCCCTCTTCTTGATTTCAATCGAGGGCGCCCACGCCGCACGCCCGATGATCACGGACGACGCGCGTATCGTTGACCCTAAAAGTTGCCAGGTTGAAAGCTGGGCAAAGTTCTACAAACAAGGGGGTTGGGAGCGCTGGGCGCTGCCGGGTTGCAACCCCACCGGCAACCTAGAAATCACCGTTGGCGGCGCTTACAGCCACCCCGAGGAGGGTCGTCACGCCAGTGATGTCGTACTCCAAGCAAAAACCATTTTTCGACCGCTGACCTCTGACAACTGGGGATATGGCCTTGCGGTGGGGACTGTACGCCACCCCTCGATTAAAACCGAACGGCAATTCGGTGATCAATATGCCTATGTCCCGGTGAGTTTTTCGTTCGCCGGAGATGACTTTTTACTCCACCTGAATGCAGGCATGGTCCGCCGACCACTCCTCCACGACACGATCGCGACCTGGGGAATTGGGTCAGAAACCCGGCTCAATCAGCGCCTGCAACTCATTGCTGAAACCTACGGCGACAGCAAATCGCGCGGCTTCTACCACATGGGATTGAGGTTTTGGGTTGTTCCAGACCGCGTTCAGGTCGACACGACGTTCGGCAACCGATGGGGCACTGAAACCGGCGAACGCTGGGTATCGGTTGGTCTGCGCTTACTTTCGCCGGCTTTCTTGCCCTGATTCCGCCGGAGCAACAAATCTAAACTGGCTTAGGTCGGGTTGCGAATCACGCCGGACTGATTCAAAACTAAGACGGGTGAGTTGCCCAAATGCGTCCCGAATCTCCATAGCGACAGGCAGCCCCTGCCGCAGGCCGATTGCAATGCGTTCAAATCCGGCATCCTTGCGATGCGGCGTAGCTTCGATCCAGGCAGCACCCTCCCGCATCCCCATATCACGCACCGCGAATTCGCGCTCAATGGCATCGGATCCGAACAAAATTGCTGCGGGGCTGGAACCGATCGAATCCCCCAACGGTCGCACGGACACCTGATCAAGATCGCGGTCGTGAAACCAAACCTGCTTGCCATCAGAGACGATCAGTTGATCATCTGGGCGAGTCACCTCCCACCGAAACCGCCCTGGCCGAGCGAACGCAAAGCGCCCGCTCACCGTGCGCGGCGCTTCCGGGCGTGATTGTTCCGTTCGTGATTGTTCCGGGCGGCCTTGCTCTGATCGACCGGAAGGCCCATCGGTGCGTGTCGTTCGTTGCGTAAACTCACCGTGCGCGGCCCGGGTGCCCTCGACAAAGACGCGCAACTGCGCAACGCCGCTGGCGGGATCAGGCTCCGGGGCCGACCGTGCTGGTGACGGCGAAAGCTGAATTGCGATCAAGGTCGCCACCGCAAGCGCCCTCACCCCATTCACGGACCACCGATCAAGACTCATTCGTTGCGTGCTGGTACCAGCACATCGCGGTTGCCGTTGCTGGCCATCGCGCTCACGACGCCGGATTTTTCCATTTGCTCAAGAAGCCGGGCGGCCCGGTTATAGCCAATCCGCAAGTGACGCTGAACCAACGAAATCGAGGCACGCCGGTTCTGGAGGACGATTCCGACGGCCTGGTCGTACATCGGGTCCGTCTCGGCGTCGACGCCTGCCTCGGAGAGCGTTTGGCTCAGGCCACCAAACCCCACCGCACTGCCCGTGTCAGCGCCTTCGACGACACCGCCTTCGAGCAGGCCCTCGATATAGTCCGGTTCGCCCTGGACCTTCCAGTGCTCGACAACCCGATGAACCTCTTCATCCGCCACAAAAGCGCCATGCACCCGCATGGGTACGCCACTGCCCGGGGGCAGATAAAGCATGTCACCCATCCCGAGCAGGCTTTCGGCACCCATCTGATCGAGGATGGTGCGCGAATCGATCTTGCTCGAAACCTGAAAGGCAATTCGGGTCGGGATATTGGCTTTGATGAGACCGGTAATCACATCAACCGAGGGCCGCTGAGTGGCCAAAATCAGGTGAATCCCGGCGGCTCGCGCTTTTTGGGCGAGGCGCGCAATCAGCTCTTCGATCTTCTTGCCAACCACCATCATCAGGTCGGCGAGTTCATCGATCACGACCACGATTTGCGGCAATCTACTGAGAGGCTCTGGGGCATCAGGAGTGAGCGAAAACGGGTTCGGAATCAAGGTCTCGCGCTGCGCCGCTTCCGCGATCTTCGCGTTGAAACCGGCCAGGTTACGCACGCCCAGCTTGCTCATGATGCGGTAGCGCCGCTCCATCTCCGCAACGCACCAATTCAGCGCATTGGCGGCCTGTCGCATGTCGGTCACCACCGGAGCCAACAGGTGCGGGATGCCTTCGTAGACACTCATCTCCAGCATCTTGGGATCGATCAGGATGAGTCTTACCTGCGCTGGATCGCTCTTATAGAGGAGCGACAGCAACATGGCATTGATCCCCACCGACTTACCCGACCCCGTGGTACCGGCCACCAACAGGTGCGGCATACGGGCCAGATCAGCGACGACAGCGTGGCCGCTGATGTCTTTGCCCAGGGCCATCGTCAGCGCCGAACTCGCATCGGCAAACACCTTGGCGCTCAGAATTTCTGACAGTCGAACCGTCTGGCGTCGTGCGTTGGGCAACTCAAGCCCCATGACATTCTTGCCGGGAATGGTCTCGACCACCCTGAGTGACGTCAGCGAGAGCGCACGGGCCAGGTCCTTACCCAAATTGACGATCTGGCTGCCTTTGACGCCAGTCGCGGGTTCGATTTCGTAACGAGTGATCACCGGGCCGGGTTGCGCGGTGACGACCTTCGCTGCCACGCCGAAGTCAGCGAGCTTCTTCTCGATCAAACGCGAGGTGTAGGAAATCGACTCCGGACTGACGGTCTCGACCACAGCCGGCGGCGGTTCGAGCAACGCGACGCTTGGCCTTGGGTCGGAACCTTCGAGGAGGCCAAACAGCGACTTTTGCGCCTCGCGAAGCACCCGAACTGACTTTTCAGCGGGCGGAGCCTGCGGTTCGATCCGGAACGATGATGCAGGTTCTTTAAGGGCGCTCGACGTGGCAGGCTGCGTGGCGGGCGGTGCCGAATTCAGGATCGGCTCCAAATCGGTGTCGCCCTCGATCCCTCGCTCTGCACGCAGGACAAGAGACAAATCTGCTGAGTCCGGATGCGCGGCTCCTTCTGCAAAAACCCCCGCAGGATGATCGCTCGCAGGATGATCGCGCGCTGGCAGATCGAGCGCCTGGTCATCCGCCTCGAACAATCCGGCCAACTGCGGTTCGTTGAACTCGGGGGCCGACGCCCGACGGGGCCTGGGGGCTGCAGCGCTCCCAGAGTCCGAGGCAGTCGATAGAAAATCCTCCACCAGCCCATCCGCCGACCTCACCTTGAGTTTTTTCTCATCGACGAGGCCGTCTCGCTCGAGGGCAGCTTGCTGTCCTATCGCCCGATCCTGGCGCACCGCAAGCGACTCGGCCATAAGACCAACCCCGCGCTCGACCGCGCCGCCGATGCGCTCAAAAATCTCAAACCACGACCACCCGCTGAGCAAACTAAAGCCAATCGCAATGAAGCCCAGCAACACCATGGTGGTTCCGACCGGCCCCAACAACAACGTCAAACCATCGGCGATCAAATCCCCCGCCACCCCGCCTGGCGCGAGTGGCATGGGCATTTTGAGGGAATAAAGCCGGTGCGATTCGAGACCAACGCACCCAAGGAAAAACAGCGTAAACCCGAGCCATCGCTCCCAAGAAAAATGCGGCGCATCGGGATCAGTCGAAGCGGTCACGCCACGCGCCGTCATTTCACGTGCTCGCATGCGCAAGATACCGCGCCAGAGCAGAACCGCGATCAGGCCGACCCAGATCCAGGTACTCGCGCCAAAGAGATAGAGCAACAAATCAGCCATCCATGCGCCAACCCGACCGCCCGCGTTATGAATCTCGCGCGGAGGGCCAGCATTGGACCAACCGGGGTCGGCTCGATCGTAGGTCAGCAGAATTAGAGCGAGTAAAAAACCCGCTCCAGCGTTGGCGAACCAACGCGCTTCATCGAGCAAGCGCATGGCCCTTTCGGGCAGTGAGAGCGATACCAGCGACATCCTCAATCCGAAAGCAGGAAACCCCTCAATGCTAATTCAGGTAGAGGTTAATCTTGTCGCGTAGCAACAATCTTCCTTCGCTAACCGGGACAATAAACCCGTCGACCTCGAGCCCTTTCATGACCCTCGAGACCATTTCGCGCGACGCGCCGATCATTTTTGCAATTTCCTGCCGCGGCAACTTGCCCTTGACCACGCGCTCGCCGCCCACCGTTTCTGAAAAATCCAGGAGTACTCGGGCCACTCGACCGTAAACATCCATCAGCGCCAGGGTCTCAATCTTCTTGTCCGCTTCACGCAGGCGCCGGACAATGCCGCGCATGATGGCTAGACACATATCGGTACTCGAGGCCAACATGGCTTTGAAGCTTTCCTTGTTGACCGCGATGAAATCGCAGGGCTCGATCGTGATGACGCTGGCAGACCGCGGGGCGTCATCAATCAGGCTCATCTCCCCAAAAAACTCACCGGGGCCAAGAATCGCCAAAATGACCTCCTTACCCTCGGAGTCTGAACGCTGGACTTTGGCCCGCCCCGACAACAGCAGGTAAAACGACTGCGAAGTTTCGCCCTCGGCCACGATCGATCGCCCTCGTGGGAAGCTTCGCCGCACGCTCCCTGCAGCCAACATTTCAAGCTGGGATTCGCCAATTCCCACAAAAATTGGCATCCGCCTAAGAAAGGCCTTGTTCTCGTCATGAGCCATGTTTGTCCTTTAGGTTCATCGGGCCCAAGCTGAGCTCTCGACCTATAATTTCACAGATCCCGCCCCCCCTACGAGCCTCTCCATGACCTCCCGACACTCACGACTTTTGATCCTCGGTTCAGGCCCAGCGGGCTACACCGCTGCCGTTTATGCCGCCCGCGCAAACCTTTCCCCTGTGTTGATTACAGGTCTCGCGCAAGGTGGACAATTAATGACGACGACCGAAGTCGACAACTGGCCGGCCGATGCAGATGGGGTCCAGGGGCCAGAGCTGATGGCACGTTTCCAGAAGCATGCTGAGCGCTTCGGAACCGAAATCCTGTTCGACCAGATTCATACGGTACATCTGCAGAACCGGCCGTTTCGACTCATCGGCGATGCCGGCGAATACACCTGCGACGCATTGATTCTGGCAACTGGTGCAAGTGCGAAATACCTCGGTCTGCCCTCCGAGGAGTCGTATATGGGTCGGGGGGTGAGCGCCTGCGCCACCTGTGATGGCTTCTTCTACCGCGGTGAGGAGGTGGCTGTCGTCGGAGGTGGAAATACGGCGGTCGAGGAGGCGTTGTATCTTGCCAACATCGCTCGTAAAGTCACCGTGATTCACCGGCGCGACCGCTTCCGGGCCGAGCCCATCATGGTCGATAAGCTCACAGCCCGTGTAAATGAGGGCAAAGTCGACATTCGCTGGTTTCAGGAAATCGATGAAGTTCTCGGTAATGAGGGCGGCATGACCGGACTTCGCCTG
>RFVZ01000620.1 GCA_009922405.1 Betaproteobacteria bacterium | reverse complement strand
TTACCCGTCCCTGTGATTGCTGCGGTGAATGGTCATGCCTATGCAGGCGGATTCGAGACGGCGATGTCGTGTGACTTCATGTTCGCGTCACGCCAGGCTCGCTTCGCACTAACGGAAGTTACCCTCGGGATCATGCCGGGGATTGGTGGTACTCAGAATCTGCCGAGGGCCATTGGCGACCGGCGTGCCCGCGAGATTTTGTTGACTGGCACGCCGATCAGTGCCGAGAAGGCATTGGCCTGGGGGTTGGTGAATGAAATCTGTGAACCCGGCGAAGTCGTTCAACATGCCATTACCGTCGCTCGACGGATAGCTAGTAATGCGCCGCTTTCTGTGCGGCAGATTAAGAAATCTGTTCGTTATGGTCGTGAGATGGACTTGAGAACCGCGTTCCGGTTTGAGGTGGAGGCCTATAACCACCTGATTCATACCGAAGAC
This sequence comes from Betaproteobacteria bacterium, assembly GCA_009922405.1. Lineage (GTDB taxonomy): Bacteria > Pseudomonadota > Gammaproteobacteria > Burkholderiales > Burkholderiaceae_E > RFPW01. The sequence goes on along the minus strand of RFVZ01000620.1, from coordinate 648 downwards.
CGGATCGAGGGCATTCTGGCCTTTAATGAACGACGTAAGCCGGTGTTCAAGGGGCGCTGAGGTTTCTCCGCCCCTGAATCATTGAATGTCCCACAACCTGATGCCATTCAGTCTGATTGACCCCGAGGTTTCTGAAGCTCTGGCGGCACTTGATTTGCGCTTGGGCGATTTGTCCGACGCAACGCTAGCTGGCATTCGGGAGCGAATGCGTTCGGTCCCGATTCCGACGCTGTCCGATGCGGTCGAGCGCATCGACTATCCAGTGCCTGAAAGACCGGGCGTCAGCGTTCGAGTTCACCGACCGAAGCGAGCGAAGGGTCAACTGCCTTGCGTCTACTGGATGCATGGTGGTGGTTTGGTGCTCGGGCGTAATGTGGGGGACGATCCGCGCTTCGATCGTTGGTGTTCCCAGATGGATTTTGTCGGGGTTTCGGTCGAATATGGTTTAGCTCCGGAAAGCAAATACCCGGGACCCCTTGAGGATTGTTATGCGGGCCTGAAGTGGGTGCACGACCACGCCGAACAACTTGGGGTCGACCCGCAGCGGATTGGCATTGGCGGCGCCAGCGCGGGTGCGGGCCTCGCAGCAGGCCTGGCGCTTTTGGCGAGGGACCGCGCCGAACTGGCAGTGGCGTTTCAGGTCCTGAT
>RFVZ01000619.1 GCA_009922405.1 Betaproteobacteria bacterium | reverse complement strand
GGCAGTCGCGGGCCAGTCATGTTGGGCCAGGTCGCCACGCTCGAGATCACGGGTGGCCCCGCTGTGATCGATCGATATGATCGGCAGCGCAATATCAATTTTGAGATTGAACTGTCGGGTCAGCCGCTGGGAGATATCACCAAGGCGGCGATGGCGTTGCCGTCGATTCAAAACCTACCGGCTGGGGTCAAGGTGGTCGAGATTGGCGATGCTGAAGTCATGGGCGAACTGTTCGCCAGTTTTGGCCTGGCGATGATGATCGGCATCCTCTGTATCTATCTTGTATTAGTTCTATTGTTTAAAGGCTTTCTGCATCCGTTCACGATTCTGGCGGCACTGCCGCTGTCGCTCGGGGGCGCCTTTGTCGGATTGCTACTTGGCCAGAAGAGTTTCTCGATGCCGTCGCTGATCGGCTTGATCATGCTGATGGGTATCGCGACCAAGAATTCAATCTTGTTGGTGGAGTACGCCATCGAGGCCCGCCGCGGCAACGACGGTCAGGACGGCCGGCCAGTTGTGGCTGGTATGAGCCGCTTCGATGCGCTCATGGACGCCTGCCATAAACGCGCCCGGCCGATCGTGATGACCACCATCGCGATGGGCGCCGGCATGATGCCAATTGCCTTTGGCTGGGGGAGTGCCGATTCGAGCTTCCGGTCACCGATGGCGATTGCGGTGATTGGCGGCCTGATCACCAGCACGCTGCTGAGTCTGCTGGTCGTCCCGGTCGTCTATGCGTTCCTGGACGACGTGGGTGAGTTCACGGGGCGGCTTCTGCGGCGCGTGCGTTCATAAGGTTTAACAGGCGCCGCGAGAGGATGTCGTGTCGGTCGGCGCCCGCTCCTGTCAACAAAATCAGGCTGCTGTTCCAACATCCTCTAAGCTACAGCCCTGATGCCGGCGCTCGGCATCAGGGCGATCACTCAGCCTGACGATTGCCTAGTTGGCGACGACCAGATCAAACAGGCCCTTTGCCTTGGCATGGCAGAAGGGTGGCTCATAGAAACCGTGGTAGCTGCCGAAATAAGTGGCATACGCTGACGAAGTCCGGTCGGTCGGTGCCTTGCCACCAGGGCCGTACTTAGCT
>RFVZ01000618.1 GCA_009922405.1 Betaproteobacteria bacterium | reverse complement strand
CGGATTGCGTCCGGTGTTTGTGGTTTCCAAAAAGGAATTTAATCGACTCGGGCTTGTCGTGATTTGTCCTGTCTCGCAGGGGGGCCAACTGTCCCGTTTTGCTGGGTTTGCGGTCCCACTGATGGGAGCAGGCACGGAAACGCAAGGCGTCGTGATTTGCAATCAACCTCGAACCATCGACCTTACAGCGCGCAACGGTCGTTTCATTGAGGCTGCAGACTCCGAGCTTACTGACGAAGTGGTCGCTCGAGTCCAGGTGATTTTCGATCTCTGATCGATTCCGCGCATTCGGACACTAGCGCGGGTCCTCGGTACAGGAGGCCGGTGTAAAGCTGAACCAAGCTTGCCCCGGCCTCAATTTTTTCTACCGCGTCAGCGCCCGAAAGAATCCCGCCGACGCCGATGATTGGCATCTGGGCCGGGAGCTTGGCGCGGAGATGTCGGATTACCCGATTAGATGCTTCGCGCACCGGCGCGCCGGATAGGCCGCCAAGCTCTTGTCCATGCTTGAGATGTCTCACCGCTTCGCGAGCGATTGTCGTGTTCGTGGCAATTACGCCATCGATGTCGTGCTCTGGCAGCACCCTCGCAATCGTATCGATCGCGGAGTCCTCTAGATCGGGCGCGATCTTGACCAGCAGCGGCACTTTGCGTCCGTGGGTTTGTTCCAGCGTCTCGCGCTCGTTGCGCAGCCGAACCAACAGTGCTGTGAGTTCGTCACCCCCCTGGAGCGCTCGGAGCTGGTTGGTGTTGGGCGAAGAAATGTTGACGGTGATGTAGTCCGCGAGCGGATAGGCGGCTTTCAGACCCAGTGCGTAGTCGTTGGCCGCAGCTTCGATTGGGGTTGAGGCGTTCTTGCCGATATTGATGCCCAGCAAAATCTGGCCTAACGGACCACGCAGGGTGTCGGCCGCCCGCGCCGCGCGCACGTTGGCGACAAACGTTTCGAGCCCATCGTTATTAAATCCTAATCGATTGATGATGCCTCTTGCCTCGGGCAGTCGGAACATCCGCGGTTGGGGGTTGCCTGGCTGCCCGCGCGGTGTGACCGTGCCGACTTCAAGGAAGCCAAATCCGAGTTGTGTCAG
>RFVZ01000617.1 GCA_009922405.1 Betaproteobacteria bacterium | reverse complement strand
GATTAAGGGCGTGATCGCATCGGCCGAGTGGATTCAGACTCGCACCAATAACGCGATCAATTACAAGTTCTTGAATCTTGGGCCGGTCACGCGGGGTGGGCTCGATGGCCGTGAGCTGTATTACAACGCCGCGGGCTTTGATCAGAATTGCTGGACTGCGACGGGCGGGACCAACACTTCGGGGACGGCAGGCTGCTCGGGCTCAGTCACATCGCGCGCTCTGCGAAATTCTGCGTTTAATAACGTCACGGTTGCGACCAATACCGAGAAGGGCGGCGGCAATGCGATCACACTCGCGTTGAGCCAACCGGCTGTACAGGGTTTGGGCTGGGCAATGGCCTACACCAAAACCAGCGCGACCGAAGTGAGTCCGCTGACCTCGAGCGTGGCCAATTCAAACTGGTTGAATCGTTCGGTTTTCAACCCGAATGAGGACGTGGCGTCGAATTCGAACTTCCTGGTGCGTGATCGGATCAACGCGGGAATGACCTGGTCACAGGCTCTGTTCGGTACCCGCAAGACCACGATCGGGATGTTCTACGAAGGCCGTCAGGGCAAGCCATACAGCTGGGTCTATGGCAATGACCTGAACGGTGACGGTGTGACGGGCAATGACTTGATGTATATCCCGAAAGCACCGGGCTCGGGCGAGGTGGTCTTTCGTGGCGGCGCAACTGAAGAGGCCGCCTTCTGGCAGATCGTGAACGAGACCCCCGCCCTGGCGGCGTCCAAAGGGGGTGTGGTCAAGCGCAACTCGGACTTTTCACCTTGGTCGAATAGCGTGGATTTGCGGATCAGCCAGGAGCTTCCCGGCTTTACTGCCAAACACCGGGGTTTCCTGATCTTTGATTTCCTCAACTTCGGCAACATGATCAATAACAAGTGGGGTCGCATTGATGAAGGGGGCTTCCCGTTGACCCGTAACTTCGTGAACTACAACGGGGTTGATTCACAAGGCCGTTACGTATACAGCCTGCGTTCTGGTGGCGTATCGCCACTGCAGACGCGTCAGGCTTCGGGCGAATCCCAGTGGGCGGTTCAGGTCACCGCACGTTACGAATTCTAGTTCTAGTTCTAGTTCTAGTTCT
>RFVZ01000616.1 GCA_009922405.1 Betaproteobacteria bacterium | reverse complement strand
CGTAACAAGGAAGTGATGGAGGCAGTCTCCGCCTTCTCCGGCGAGTTGCATTCTGCCCTGCTGGCCCACGTCAAACGCTGATCACGCGAACAGACTTTCGGTAAAGGCCTGCCATGGCGATGAATATCGGCCCGTCCGGGGACGAGGACGAGGTCTTGAACGCGATTAACACGACGCCTCTGGTCGACGTGATGCTCGTGTTGCTGATTATTTTCCTGATCACTATTCCGGTGGTAACGACTTCGATTCAGTTGCAGTTGCCCAAAGAGACCGTCGAAGAGCGTCAGTCAAAGCCCGAGAACGTTGTCATCTCGGTCGACGTTAAGGGAGATATTTTTTGGTATGACACCAAAATGAATGACGTCGAGGTCCTGGTTGGCAAGCTGAAGACTGTTTCGACCAAGAGCCCTCAACCCGAAGTTCATATCCGCGGCGACATGGCTTCGCGTTACAACAGCGTGGGCAAGGTGATCTATGCCTGCCAGCGCGCCGGGATCACTAAAGTCTCGTTCATCACTGATCCTCAGCATTGACTGTCAGCGCTAACCGTCAACATTAATCCCGTCCACGCGAGTTCGAGACCCCCATGGCAATGTCCGTTGGCCCCAGTGATTCGTCCTCTGAAGACGAAGTCATGATGGATATGAACACCACCCCACTGATTGATGTGATGCTGGTATTGCTGGTGATGCTGATCATCACAATCCCGATTCAGCTCCACGCCGTCAATCTCGAATTGCCAGTCGGCAAACCGCCACAGACGGATCAAAAGCCGTTCATTATCAAAATCGATATTGATGGGGTCAACACGGTCTATTGGCAAGGTTTGCCAGTGGCTGGCCAGCAGCTGGAGTTGAACCTGCAGTCCGCCTCGAAAATGGATCTACAGCCTGAAATTCATATCCGACCGGACAAAGACTCGAAATACGAGTTGTTCGCCCACCTGATGGCCACCACCAAGCGGATGGGGTTGACCAAAGTTGCCGTCATCGGCAGCGAACAATTCGTCCGGTGAGCCGACGTCCATGAGTTTTATTGAGCGGCCCAAACGATCCGCGCGACAGGTCACCGGTCTTGTCAGTGTCGCGATCCTGC
>RFVZ01000615.1 GCA_009922405.1 Betaproteobacteria bacterium | reverse complement strand
AAGTCTGCTTGGGACAAGCTCAAGACATTCAAGAAGCCCTTCTTGACCTTGTTTGGCGCCAAAGACCTGGTTGCCCGCGGTGCAGATCGGCGAATGCAGCGTGCAATCCCGGGCGCAAAAGGTCAGAACCACGCGGTCTTTCCGAATGCAAAGCATTTCATTCAGGAAGATGAGCCCGAGTTGCTGGTTGAGCACCTCACGCGCTTTCTGGCGGTAAAAGGTCCGGCGACCGAATAAACAAGCGCGCGATCGCGTCGCGCATCACGTTCTCACCAAGGAAATTTCGCCATGACGTTGAGTACGACCCACACTCAGGCCACACCCACCCAGATCCGTCTCAACGCCCGCCCGCAGGGGATGACCAACGCGGCGACCTGGCGCATCACTCAGGACGCACCCCCCGCGCTCGAGGAGGGGGATCTGCGGGTTTCGGTCGAATACATTTCTGTCGACCCTGCTATGCGGGGTTGGCTCGACGACGTGCGCAGCTACCTGCCCCCGGTCGGATTGGGCGATGTCATGCGCGCCAGTGGTGTTGGCCATGTGCTGGAGTCACGGTCGCCCGCGTTTGCCGCGGGGGATGCCGTTTTTGGGATGACTGGCGTCCAATCGGAGTATGTGGGTCCTGCCAAGGGTTTTTTTAAAATCGATCCCCGGTTGGCTCCGCTGCCTACCTATCTGGGGGGATTTGGATCGACGGGTATGACCGCTTATTTTGGTCTGCTCGAGGTGGGCCAACCCAAGGCCGGTGAGACCGTGGTGGTGTCTGCCGCCGCTGGAGCCGTTGGATCAGTCGTCGGGCAGATTGCCAAGATCCTTGGCTGTCGTGTGGTCGGAATTGCCGGTGGCGCTGACAAGTGTCGTGTAGTGGTCGACGAGTTCGGGTTCGACGCGTGTATTGATTATCAGAACGAGTCGGTTGCAGAAGGATTGAAGAAGCACTGCCCGAATCGAATCGATGTTTATTTTGATAACGTTGGCGGGAAAATTCTCGATACTTGCCTGACCCGCCTTGCGTTGCGGGCTCGAGTCGTGGTCTGCGGAGCGATCAGTCAGTACAACGCAACGGAGCGACCGGCCGGTCCGTCGAATTATCTCCAGCT
>RFVZ01000614.1 GCA_009922405.1 Betaproteobacteria bacterium | reverse complement strand
CGCCGCCACCCCAGCCGCGAGGCACTGGATTACCAGTTGTGCGCCATAGCGGTCGACGACGAGTCCTGGCAGGCCATCGGCTTCACCAAAGATTAGGCGCACTGCATTTGTGCGGCTGGTGAGGTGGCTGCGGCGCTCGACGGCTCTGGCTAAACGAGCCGCGAACCAGGACGGGTCGATACGATCTTCGATGTTGAACGACCAGACGCGGGCGCGGATCATGGACGTTGGGCTCCAGGCCGCCCAGGCGAGAAAGCCCCCTCGGGCGTCGATGAGTGCAACGGTCGCACCGCTGGCCGGCTCGCCAATGACATGCTCAATCGCCCCGGCGTAGAGCCAGGGATGACGTCGCTCGAGCGAGCGTTCTTTGCCGTCGCGAACGACCACCTGAGCCTCCGCCAGGCCAGGCGGCAGGCTGACGCGGGAACTGTTTGGATGGTTGGCTCGTGGATTGGCCTTGGGGCTGGTTTGTCGGGACGCTTCCACCCGGCGGCTGGGCGCGGGCGCGGCCCCGTCAGCCGATGGCTTTCTGGGGGCTTTATGACCCGGGGGCCTGCGGCGGTTCACGTCGTGCCGTCGCGCCGGCGCGCGCGCGGGTGCGACGCATCGTAGACCGCGGAGAGTCGTTGAAAGTCGAGGGACGTGTAGATCTGGGTGGTCGAGATATTGGCATGCCCTAGCAACTCCTGCACACCGCGCAGGTCGGCGCTCGATTGCAGCAAGTGGCTGGCAAACGAATGGCGCAGAACATGGGGATGCAGGCGCACCGGGGCGCCACGCAATCGGCCGAGCGTTTCGATGCGCGATTGCACGGACCGCGGCGCCAACCGGGTCCCACGGGTGGACAGAAACAAGGCGTCGGGGTCTGCCTGCGGGTATGCCAGGACAAATTGAGCGCGGACCTGGAGCCAGCGACGCAGTGCCTCGGCAGCGGTTGCGCCAATTGGCACAAGGCGGGTTTTATTGCCCTTGCCGGTCACACGGATGAATCCAGCATCCAGATCGATGTTTTCCAATCGTGCCCCGCAGAGTTCGGATACGCGCAGGCCGCTGGAATAAAGAAGTTCAAACATTGCCCGGTCTCGCAATCCCAGAGCAAGCATCGCATT
>RFVZ01000613.1 GCA_009922405.1 Betaproteobacteria bacterium | reverse complement strand
CGAGAATGGCTAAGGACTGGCCGCCAACCGCCAGCCATCGCAAAATCGTGAGTTGCTGCAGCGCCTCGCGCGCTGTGGGCGACCCGAACATCAGAATCGGCTTCCGATCGAGAAGCGCCACCCATCACTCGGTCCAAAATTCTGCCGTTGATCCCGTGCAAGCCGCACGAACCAGCGGGGCGCGTCATAACCCAGAGAAATGCCGCCCGATCTAATGAATTGGGGTGCGCCTTGAAAATCCTCGCCTGTTCCACGCTTAGCGAGTAAGTCCAGCGTTAAGCGCCCACCACCCTGGATCGGCCAGCGCCCGACCAGATGCAGGTGCCGTTGGCCCGTGCCCAATCGATCATCGGCCACTAACAAGATGTAATAAGTTGTCCCGTCCGGATCGCGGTACCCGCTGGCCACCGAAATCGCATCATTGGGATCAAAGTTAAGGTTCACGTACGGCTTGCCATTCGTTCGACCGAGGCCGACTGAACCAAACCAAGGTTCACCCGCCTCCAGGGTCAAACTGCCCCCAACAAAACCCGCACTTGCGAGTTGCAAGGAGGGTTGCAACGAGACGCCCAGATCGCCTAAAAAACTCACCGACTCAAAGGGGCGAAACGCGCGCTCAAAACCCATCCGGCCCTGGCGCACTGTCCCTTGGAGGGACTCGCCACCGGCGCCCGGCGCCACCCACGCGCCAACCCAACCGGTCAAGTCACCCTGGCGCCAGCGCAGATTCAAGTCCGTTCCGTCCGTTGCACCGCGCAATACATAGTGTCCCGCGGTGAGCTTCCACGGCCCGGACTTCTCTTCACGAGACTCCTGCGCAGCCGAATCGTCCGGTCGATGCGGGTCATCGAAAGCCACAACCGGTGCGCTGAACCAAAGCAGGCAAAGCAAAGGGAGCGTTCGCATCATGAGCGGGACTCTACGCGGCTTAATGGACTGCACATCCGAAAAATTCCGACCAACGGACTTCAAACCTCACCGCCCCGGCAGATTACCGCTAGCCCTCAACGCCCCATCGGCGTAGACTTTGGGTTCTCTGGGGCCGACCTGGTTTCGACGGGGGTAGCGAAGCGGCGCGGGGCATGCCGAGGACCAGTGACCTCGTAAAT
>RFVZ01000612.1 GCA_009922405.1 Betaproteobacteria bacterium | reverse complement strand
AGCCCAATAAAACACTGATTTTCCCTAAATTGAATCATTAATAGACCAACCCTAATCCTCAATAAAGTAGTTAAGTAATTGATTTAAATAAATATTTACCTATCTGGCACACTTATTGCATAAGACACTATGTAGTGAATTTCATTCAACCAGAAATATAGGAGTTTTTATGAGCATGTTTAAGAAAACCACATTGGCACTAGCCATTTCAGCATTAGCAGGCGGCGCATTGGCACAGTCTGCCCCAGCACCTGCCCCAGCACCCGCAACAAGCCCTATTACCGCCAACATTACTGTAGTCAATGACTATCGTTATCGCGGCATTAGCCAATCTAACTTCCAGCCTGCAATTCAAGGCGGTTTTGATTATGCGCATGAGAGCGGTTTCTATATCGGTAACTGGAACTCGAGCATTAGTTGGTTATCTGATAGCTATTCAGTTGCTACTTCAGTTCAAAAAATTAGCGCTCCAGTTGAGATGGATTTTTATGCAGGCTTCAAGAAAGAGCTTATTGGGCCTGGGTTTGCATCTGATATCGGAGTTCTTCAATACTACTATCCCATAAGCGGCAATTTAGACGCAAGATTAAACAACGTTGCTGCCAATAGGAACGGTGCCGGCCGTCAAGCAACTGGTCAAAGTCCAAACACTACAGAGGCATACATAGCCCAAAACTTTACATTTGGACCCGTTACCGGTTTTGTAAAATTTTCGTATGCGTTAACAAATCTTTTTGGTTTTTATGATTCAAAAGGTTCTTATTACCCAGATTTGACAGTTAACTATGACACGGGTGTTTGGGGCCTAACGTTGAACGGTCACGTTGGGTATCAGTACATTGCCAATAACAAACCTGGGTACGATTTTAGTTACACCGACTATAAATTAGGCGTCACTAAAGATTTCGGCGGCGGTTTGAGCGCCAATATATCTTATGTTGGAACTGATGCAAAGTCCGTTGGCGGAACACCCCTATATGTTTCTCCAACCGGTAATAAAAACTGGGGTAAAGATGGTTATTTAATCTCCCTCACCAAAACCTTCTAATTCCTCTCACTATCTAGGAGATATGCATGAAAATGATTACCGCAATCATCAAGCCTTTCAA
>RFVZ01000611.1 GCA_009922405.1 Betaproteobacteria bacterium | reverse complement strand
CCATCTTGAACGTCTTGTCCGGCTGAGCCTTGATAGCCGTGAGGTAATCCTTGGTGGTCTTGAACGCTGTGTCCTGGTTCACCCAAAGAATGAACTGGTCCAGTGCAAGCATGGATACTGGCGTCAAATCGCGCCAGTTGAAAGGCACCCCTGTGGCAAGTGGCGTGGTGAAAAGATTGGACAGGGTAATGACAATCTTGTGTGCATTGCCGTTGTCCCCTTTGACATCCAGGAAGCCCTCAGCCCCTGCGCCACCGGCCTTGTTGACCACGATGATGGGTTGGGGGCTGAGTTTGTTTTTGGCCACAACGCCCTGCAGAAAGCGGGCCATCTGATCGGCGCCACCACCGGTTCCCGCAGGAACCACAAATTCAATCGGTTTCGTTGGCTCCCACGCGTGGGCGGGCAATGCGACCAATGCGAAAAAGCCGAGGGAGATACTAAAAAGTGCCTTCAATGGGGTTAGTAGATTCATGGTGTTTCTTCTGACTCACTGGTAAAACTTTCAAAATGTATTTCGGTCTATTGGGGTTGGAATGACCTTAAGCGATGCCGAGCTTCGCTGCCAGTCCAATGCGTTGCAGCTTGCCTGTCGCCCCTTTCGGGATTTCATCCATGAAGAGAATTTTCTTGGGTACCTTGTACTCAGCAGCGCGGCTGCTGACAAATGCCTGGAGCTCGCGTTCGGTAACTTGCTGGCCTTCGCGCAAAACCACCACGGCGGCCACCTCTTCGCCCAACTTGGGGTGCGGCATACCAAAACAGACGACCTGGGCCACGGCGGGATGGTCCATCAAAATCTCGTCGACTTCCCTGGGACTGACTTTCTCGCCGCCACGATTGATGATTTCTTTGAGACGCCCAGTGATGCTGATGTAGCCCTCGTCATCCATGACACCTTGGTCCCCGGTACGGAACCAGCCGTGCTCAAAGGCTTCGTCATTTGCCTTGGGGTTGTTCTCATATCCTGCAGTGACATTGGCGCCGCGGATCACGATCTCGCCGAGTCCGCCGCGTGGCAGGAGCGCGCCGTCGTTGTCCATGATCGCGATTTCCGGTCCGGCGGCGATGCCCACTTTGCCTGGCTTGCGCACGGCTGGGGGCATCGG
>RFVZ01000062.1 GCA_009922405.1 Betaproteobacteria bacterium | reverse complement strand
AACTCCTTGACGGCAAGTTCGGCAGCCCGAACCTGATCCTGCGCCTCGGCAGAGAATGCCCCCGTGAGTGGCGTCGGAAAACCGATCTTGATCGGCGCGCCCTGCGCGCGAACGATATTGATGGCGAACGGCGCACCCGCCAGAACCGTCCCTGCAGCGCCTGCTTGCAGGAGGCGTCGACGTGAGGTGGGAAGTGGGTTGGGAAGTGGGTTGGACGGGGACGATGGATTTGAAACAGGCATGGTTTGGTCTCCTTGGGTGTTTAAAAAATTCAGGCCAAGCGGGCTTTTTCGGCTGCTGGATAGTTCAGTTCAACCACGATTCCATTCGGATCGTCGAGAAAGAGTTGATGCAATCCAATCGATGGAACAGTCCTCTCTCGTGGTGTGACGCCAATCGCGTTCAGGTGGGCCAGCATGTCGCTCAGCCCGTCGGCGAAAAACGCCACATGGTCCAATGCGCCGCTGCCCGTGAGGGACGATAGATCGCGGTCACCGAGATAGCGCTTAAGGCCTTCCGGATCATTGCGGTCCATCCCGATAATGTGCACGACCGCATTGGCCACATCGCCATGGTCGCCCCGATACATCCAGAGCCCAGGGAACGGGAAATCCGGTCGTGGGCCGACCGTGAGACCTAGTACCCGTTCATAAAAATCTCGCGTGCGGTCCAGATCCATTGTTCGGATTGAGAAGTGGTTCAGGGTCAGCGCCATTTGAAACTCCATCGGTGATGCAGGGGACGGGGCCGGTCGGATTAAGTGACCGACTTGCATTCAGGTAGCTTTGGACGCGGTCGGTGATGATGGATTCATCATCGAGCGCTTGTTTGCCACCAATATCATGGTCGTAGACAAAGCGGCGCAGGCCTCCGTAGAACACACCGCCGTGCAGCCCCATGAGCAGCTCATGTTCACGCGCGCTGGGCTTGGCGCGGCTCTGACTGCCTCGAAATCGCCGCGTCTCGCGGATCAGCCGTGGGAACAGACGCGCACTAAGCATATTAAAAAATCGGTCGGTGATGCTGCGGTCGGTGAGGCCCGAAAAAACGAGGATCCGAACGAATTCACGCGTCAGTACGGTGCGGGCATAGTCGCCATAAAACTCGACTAACTTTTCAGGGACTGGAATGGTTCTGTTGTCGAGAAGTTTTTCCCACTCTGGCTTCCACCTTCCTGCGATCACTTCGAGGTACACCCGATCCACCAACGCCTGCTTGGTTGGAAAGTAGTGATAAACGAGTGTGTGAGTGACGCCAATCGCCGACGCGAGGTCGCGCAATTGGGCCGCAAAGCCATGCTCCGCGAAGTAACTGACTGCGGCGGTCACGATTTGGCGCTCGCGTTCGGCGACCGGCAAACGGCGTCGTGGCGGGCGCGATTGGACGACCGATGCCGGGCCGGCTTCAGGGTTAGTCCGGGGGTGCAGGCTATTTACCAACATGTCAACCATGGCTAAGCTTATTGATCATCTGGTCAGCATGACCATCCGGACTAACCCGCAAATTGAGCACGCAATGGAACTGACTGGCACAGTGGTCATGGCAGCCAAGCGAGCCCAGGTTTGGGACGCGCTCAACGACGCAGCGGTTTTGCAGGCCTGCATCCCGGGCTGTGAAGAAGTCGTTAACGAGTCGGACACCGTTCGGCGCGCGCGGGTGATGATCAAGCTTGGACCGGTTCGGGCTCGATTCAATGGCACGCTTACGCTCTCCGAGGTGGTTGCGCCGGAACGTTGTCTGATGAGTTTCGAGGGCTCGGGTGGCGCCGCCGGAATGGCTTCCGGCCGTTCCCAGGTGGAACTGATTGAAGAGGGTGGCCAGACCCGTGTGACCTATACGGTGCATGCATCGGTCGGGGGCAAACTGGGCCAGATTGGTGGGCGACTGCTCGACGCGTCCGCACGTCAGTTGGCCGATCAGTTTTTTGCAGCGCTGCAAGCGCATCTGGCCCCGTCCGCAGAGGTTGCGAGCGTCGCGGATAAAGCGCTCGGGCCGGTTGAGCCTCCGCCTTCATTGTCTGAACCATCCGCGGCTTCTTCGGCTTCCTCGGTTTCTTCGGCTTCCATTCAGGCCCCAACTGGCCCGCCCTCGGCGCTGCGGGTGGTGTCTGGCAGTCCCGCCCGTGCCGCACCGGCCGCACCGGCCGAGTTAAGTCCTCTGGCCGCCGAATTCCCGAGACTGTTCTGGTTCGCGATGGGTGTGGTTTCCACCGGGTTCGGCGTTTGGCTCGGATCTAGATTGTTCGTCAGTTAATTATGATTCTTATTTTCAATAATGCAGGGCTTTTACTCCGATGAAGTCGCCTCCCTTCGAGTACGTTAAGGTCTACCAAGTCGAAGAGGCCTTGGCTTTACTGCAGACCCACGGTGATGACGCCCGGATTCTCGCCGGCGGACAGACTTTATTAGCCACCCTCAACATGCGCCTGTCGGAGCCCAAGCTCTTGATTGACATCGCCGGAATTGACACGCTGCGCGGTATCGAGCAGGTCGGTGATTGGTTGCGGATCGGCGCGATGACGACGCATTCCGAAATCGAGGCTTCGGCATTGGTGGCCGAGCATGCGCCGCTCTTGAGCGCCGCGGTTCCCCATATCGCGCATCGGGCGATTCGCAATTCGGGCACGTGGGGCGGATCGATTGCGTACGGAGACCCCGCCGCGGAGTGGCCTTGCTGTTTGGTCGCGATGGAGGGCGTGATTACGGTTCAGGGGCCCGCTGGCCAACGCCGGGTTGCGGCGAGTGATTTTTTCCTCGATTTGTACACGACGGATTTGCAACCCGATGAGATCGTGGTGTCCGCTGAAGTCCCGATTGTCTCAACCGGGGACTGGTTCGCTTTCGATGAACTGTCCCGCAGGCATGGTGACTATGCGGTTGCTGGTGTGGCGATTGCGGCGCGATTTGACGGCGTGGTCGCACAGCGGGTGCGTCTTGGGTTCCTGGGGATGGGTCCGATCCCCTTGCGAGCGCCCCGTACAGAGGGGTTGCTGAGCGGGAAGGTGCTGGACGAAACCACGATCGAGATCGCACTTCTCTCGCTCAAGGGCGAACTTAACCCTTTAGCCGACCTGACGCATTCGAGTCAGACCAAGAACCATCTGGCAACCGTATTGACCCGCCGGCTATTGACGGCTGCCCACGCCAGTCGCTCGGCCTTGATGGCTTAGTCGGGCGACCAATTTTATTGTTTTGAACAGGATTCGTGATGGCCGAACTACAGAGCATTGATCTGACCGTGAACGGTCAGCGCACGCAGCGGCATGTGCAGCCACGAACGCATCTGGTTGATTTCGTCCGCGGTGAACTCGGGCTTAAGGGCTCGCATCTCGGCTGTGAACATGGGGTCTGTGGCGCGTGCACGGTCGAAGTCAACGGCAAGATTGTGCGCGGCTGTTTGACGCTTGCAGTGCAGGCAGATGGCTCGAGGGTGCGGACAATTGAGGGTTTAAGCGAAGACGGCGACGTGCGCGATTTGCAGGATGCCTTCATCCGTCATGCCGCACTGCAATGCGGTTTCTGTACACCCGGCATGGTGATGGCGGCTAAAGAGCTGCTGGAGAGCAAACCCGGCGCCACCAGGGCTGAAGTTCGTGAATGGATGAGTGGGAATTTCTGTCGTTGCACGGGCTATCACGCCATCGTCGAAGCGATCTGCGAAACCCTCGCGCTGCGCGCGGGGCGCGGCGCTGGGTCTGCTGGTGCGAGTGATGTTGCTGTGAAGGAGACCGGCCAATGAACGCTCACGAGACCACTGAAGAGCGCCCGACAAAAGTCGATCAAGGCAATCAGCCGCTACATGCCCTCACCGAGGATCCGCGTTACATCGGTGCGAATGCCGACCGTCCGAGTGTCCGAAGACTGGTCCAGGGTCAGGGGACTTACACCGACGATGTTGAATTGCCGCGCATGGCGCATGTGGTGTTCTGGCGCAGCCAAGTCGCCCATTGTCGAATTCTTGCGATCCATGCGGACGCCGCACGGGCGATGCCGGGCGTCATCATGGTCGCTGACGGGCATGACCTGGCGCGGATCTGTAAACCGTGGGTGGCGACTCTGGCGCATCTCGCCGGGATGAAGTCCGCTCCGCAGTACCCACTCGCGATCGATCGGGCCTGCTGGCAAGGTGAACCGGTTGTCGCGGTGGTGGCCGAGACCCGCGAGCAGGCTGAGGACGCGCTGCAACTGGTCCAGGTGGATTTTGAGCGCCTGAAACCGGTCGTCGACATGGAAACAGCGCTCGATGAGGGGACGCCGCTGATTCATCCGGAACTCGGCGACAACCTCTGTTTCACCCGCAGTTTGAATGTCGGCAACGTGGACGAGGCGTTCGCGCAGGCGGATGCGGTGGTCGAATCGACCTTCGAATTTGGTCGTCATACCGGGGTTACGCTCGAGCCTCGCAGCCAGATCGCTGACTGGAACCCTGCCGAGCAGCGACTGACGGTGTATCACTCATTTCAGGCCCCGCACATGATGCAGGATCTGTACTCACGTCAGTTCGATTTGCCAGAATCATCGATTCGGGTGATTTGCAAAGATGTGGGGGGGTCATTCGGTATCAAGGTTCACGCCTATCCGGACGATTTTGCGACGGTTGCGTTGTCGATCCTGTGCCGTCGCCCGGTGAAATTTGTCGCTGACCGTTTAGAGTCCTTCACGAGTGACATCCATGCCCGCCACCATCGGGTCAAGGCGCGCGCGGCAGTGAATCGGGATGGCGAAATACTCGCCTTTGAGATCGATGATCTGACCGGAATCGGCCCGTATTCGATGTTTCCAAGAACCAGTGCGATCGAGGGCAATCAGGTCGTGAACCTGGTTGGGGGTCCTTATAAGCACAAGAATTATCGTGCGCATCTGAACGTAGTGTTTCAGAACAAGACGCCGACTTGTCAGTACCGGGGTGTGGGCCATCCCATCGCGTGCGCGGTGACCGAAGGGTTGGTCGACCTGGCGGCTCGAAAAATCGGCATGGATCCGCTCGAAATCCGTCGCCTGAATGTGATCCCCGATGATGCTTATCCCGCAACGGGTGCGAGCGGAATCCGTCTCGAGTCGCTCTCGCATGAGGCGTGTCTGGACAAGCTTGAGCAGATGATGGACTACGGCGAACTCAAGGCCGAGTGTGAGCGCTTGCGTGGTCGGGGTGTCTACCGTGGCATCGGCTTTGCCACCTTGATCGAACTCACCAACCCGAGCGCGGCGTTTTATGGTGTTGGCGGTGCGCGCATCGCGTCGCAGGATGGTGCCACGATGCGTCTCGACCCGTCCGGGGCCGTCACCTTATTGATCGGCGTTGGTGAACAGGGGCAGGGCAACGACGGGATTTTTCGCCAGATCGCGGCGGATGCGGTGGGGGTCGACCTCGAGTCTGTCAGGGTCATCACGGGCGATACCGATATCACCCCGTATGGCGGTGGTACCTGGGCCTCACGCGGTGCCGGGGTTGGCGGTGAAGCAGTCCTTCTCGCAGGGCAGGCCTTGCGCGCCAACATTCTCAGGGTCGGTGCAGTCATTCTAAAACGTGAACCGGCCTCGCTGGCAGTGCGCCGGGGGCAGGTTGTCGATTCGACCACCTTGGAACCTTTATTGCCCTTTGCAGAACTGGGCCGCGTGGCTTACTTTCGTTCGGACACCTTGCCCAATGACTTCACCCCTGAACTGATGGTGACCCGTCACTATGCCCAGCGTGATTACCCGTTCATCTTCACCAATGGTGTTCAGGCCTCCTATGTCGAAGTGGATCCGCAGACGGGGTTCGTGACCCTCCTCAAGCACTGGGCCGTTGAAGACTGCGGTCGGGTCATTAACCCAAGACTGGTCGATGAGCAGATCCGTGGCGCGATCGTCCAGGGGCTCGGCGGCGCGCTGCTCGAGGAGTGCGTCTACGACGATGAGGGCCTCATGCGCAACGCGAGCATGGCGGACTATCTGGTTCCGATGTGCGCCGAGATGCCCGATATTGAGGTGGCCCATGTGCAGACGCCGACTCGTAGTAGCCAACTCGGCGCCAAAGGGGCCGGCGAGGCCGGGACCGCAGGCGCGCCCGCTGCGGTCATGAATGCCATCAATGATGCACTCGCGCCATTGCATGCCCAGGTCTGGTCGCAGCCGATCACCCCGGAGAAGATCCTTCGTGCCCTAGGCCATGTGGATTGAGTGGCATTGTTTTTGCGTAAGTTCAGACCCCTTATCACGTGTCCAAACTGGATCGCGTCATGACCACCGTTGTACCCAAGCTCTCGAAATCGGACGCTGCCCCCTTTAAAGTGCTCCAATCAGCGCGCGCGGGGGGAAACCCTTCCGCGTCGTTCGCGCGGGCACTGAAGGACGCCGACGCGTCTAAGACCGCAGTTCAGCAGGCTGCCGAGCTTGCGGACAACAGTGTGCGACTGCGCGGCCAGACTGGAGATTCTGATGGGGCAGCAGGATCGGCCGGATCGGCTGAGGCCGGTGACGACTCAATTGTCAACGGTAACCGATCTTCTAAATCGGGGGATTTGGAATCTTCGGCGAAGAAGCCTGGTGACTTGAGCGAAGTGCCTGCCGCCGATTCGGCAAATGTTGCCGGTATTGCCCCGCCGCTGGGGAGCGATGCGGGAGCCTCGAACGCTTCTGACGCGATTGCCTCGGCTGACGCTGCGCGCACGACTGAAGTCGCCAACCTGTTGGCTCCCGGTGTTTTGGCTCCCGGTGTGTCGGCAAAGGCTCTCGAACTGGCGCAAGCCGCAGCTCTCTGGGCCAATGGCGGACTGAAGGATGGATCTGCCGAGGTCGCAGCGAATCTTGGACTGGATGCTTCGTCCAAGGCGGTTGAGGGCGGTTCAACAGATTCAGCGGCCACATCCGCTAACTCGGCCGCATCGGCCAAATCCAGCCCCTCCACCTCGGCTAACGTCCTCTCGACATCCCAAGGGTCGACAATTTCTGGGGTCATGGATCCTTCGATGTTCACAGCCCCAGGTGGCGGCGTTGGATCTGCCGTATCTCCTGACAGTCCCTCGGTTGGTCCGTCGGGGGCTTCCATTGCCTCGGCTTCCATGTCGTCTGGTTTGGCTGGCGGTCCGATCGGATTCGGCGGTGCTTCAGCGGCGCTGCAGGGGGCAGTTCAGGGGGCTGGGCAGAGCACCGCAACCAATGTGCTGTTAAATGCTGGGCGTTTAGAGGCCAGCGTGCCCGGGCCCGGAGCGACTGGGCCCCGCGCAGCAACGAGTGCCCATTCCGGCGCTGTCAGTGTCGCGTTGGCGCTGGCAGCGGCCTCCTCGGTTCGCTCGGCGCAATCTTCTGCGCTGACCGACTCTGTGGGGCTAAGCGCAACCGCGGGCAGCATCACCGGGACGCTTTCAGTCCCTGTGATGAGTGGCAGCGCCGGGGCTGACCTTGGGGGTAATGCCTTGGGTACTCAGACCGGGGGGGCTGGCAGTGAGTCCGGTGCTTCGTCAGATCGATCCCGCAGTGGCGGTTCGAATGCCTTTACGGTTCAGGCCGCGAACCCGTCTGAGCCGAACGTAGCGACGGCGCTATCAGGTGCCCCGGATGCTTCGGCCCGCCCGTCCCGCTCCGTTGGTTTGGGCACCTATGCAAACGCGACCACAAACGCAGCAAGTTCTGTGGACGCCGCGTCGAATCAACCGCCAACCCGGGACGTGAATGCCCCAGCAACCCAGGCTTCGGTGGCCGCAGATCCCCGCGCAGCTTGGCGTGATCTGCGCTCCAAGTGGGATCAACCGATTCGGGCCAACTCGCCAAAGGGTTGAGTTCGACGGGTGGCGTTCAGACGTTAAATCTGAAATGCATCACGTCCCCGTCATGCAGGACGTAATCCTTACCTTCCAGGCGCATTTTTCCGGCTTCTTTGGCCTTGTTCTCGCCGCCGCAGGCAATGAATTCCCGGTACCCAATCACTTCTGCGCGAATAAAGCCGCGCTCAAAATCGGTATGAATCACGCCCGCGGCCTGGGGGGCGGTCGCACCGATCGGCACAGTCCAAGCCCGCACCTCTTTGACGCCGGCGGTGAAGTAGGTCTGCAAACCGAGGAGTGAAAAAGCGGCGCGGATCAAGCGGTCCAAACCCGGTTCCTCCATCCCCATATCGGCCAGGAAAAGCGCACGGTCGTCGGCCGACATGTCGCCCATTTCCGCTTCGATCGCGGCGCAGATCGGGACCATCGGCGAACCTTGTGACGCAGCAAATGCCGCCAGTCGCTCGAGGTGGGGGTTATTGGTGAATCCGTCCTCTTTGACATTACCGACAAACATGGCAGGTTTGGCCGTGATCAGGCACATCGGCCTCAGAACTTCGAGCTCTTCACGACTCCAGTCTAGCGCCCGCACTGGCAGCGCCTGATTGAGCTGCATCTGACACTTCTCGAGCACTTCGACCAGACGTTTGGCTTCTTTGTCGCCGCCGGATTTGGCGAGTTTGACCGAGCGGGCATGCTGCTTTTCGACAGTTGCCAGATCAGCCAGGGCCAGTTCAGTCTGGATCGTTTCGATATCAGAAATTGGATCAACCCGGCCCGATACGTGGATCACGTTCGGATCATCGAAGCAGCGCACGACATTCAAAATGGCATCGGTTTCGCGGATATGGGCGAGAAACTGATTACCCAAACCTTCGCCTTTACTTGCGCCCGCCACGAGGCCCGCAATGTCCACAAACTCGGTGGTCGCCGGCAGGATTTTTTGCGGTTTGACGATGGTGGCAAGCGCAGTAAGGCGTGGGTCGGGAACTTCAACGATTCCGACGTTGGGTTCAATCGTGCAGAACGGATAGTTCTCGGCCGCGATACCCGCCTTGGTCAGGGCATTGAAGAGGGTGGACTTGCCCACATTGGGCAGCCCGACAATGCCGCATCGCAAACTCATAAAAACGTCCTTATTTGGAGAGCAAGACCGTACCCGCGGCGCCCGCCGCCGAGTATCCAAGGTAACCGCGCGCTACGGCGAAGAGTTCTTGTGCGGTGCCGGTCGGGGCACTCGCTGTAAAAGTGCTTCCGTCCTTGCTGGTGAGAATGTTGCCGCCGCTACCCACAACGATGAACTGCGTGCCGTAGGTGACAGCGTTCCAGTTGACCGCGGACAGATTCAGGGGGGTTCCGGTTTGTGAATTAATTGTCGTCGTGCTGCGGGTCCAGATCGAACCATCGGCGCTTGTTACGATCGTGCCACCCGCACCGACTGCGACGAATGCGCTGGTGGCTGTGGTCTGACCGCTTGCCAGGGGCAGCAGCGCGTAGTTCACACCGCGCAGATCGGCGGTCGTACCGGAATTGATGGGCATCCAGGTCAGGGCGTCCGCACTTTGCAGCATGACCCCGCCAGCACCAACCGCGATCCAGAGGCCTCCATTCAGGCTGCTGTAGGCGACGCCGTAGAGGTCTCGGGCCGTATTACTGACGGCAGCCGTCCAGTTCAAGCCATCACTACTCGTCAGAATCGTCCCGCCCGCTCCGACCGCCACCGTGGTGGCAAGCCCGTTGTTCCCGATCCCATATAAATCCTTGGTTGTGTTCGAGACTTGCGCGGTCCAGGTGATGGCGTCTGCGCTAACGAGGATCGTCCCGCCGTCGCCCACAAGCTTGTAACTCCCAAGAAAGGTGGCGCTGTTCAATTGGCGGTTGGTGGTCGAGTCAACCGTGGTGTATTTGATCCCGTCAGGGCTGGTCACTAGTGCACCGCCCGAGCCTGCTGCGACATAGACGCCACCATAGGTCGCCGCTCGCAGTCCCTGGGCGCCATTGAGTAGGGACGTACTCAAGGCCCATTGGGTGCCGGCCGCTCTTGGCGTGGCATAGGTCAGGGTCGCCCCTTTGCCCCCCGGGCCTCCGTTGACCCGGCCATTCACCGTGAAGACGTATTCCGTGTCGTTGGTCAAATTGATCACCGTTGCGGGCGACTGCACGCGGATGACGACGCTGCCCCCGACTAGATCGGTCCACCCCTTGCTCATATCGGTCGTCGTCGGGGCGACGCTCTTGGGTGCGTAGAAGAGCCAATACTCCACCCCAGGGTCGGCTACCCAGTTGATGACGGCACTCGTTTCGCCCGCTCGCACCGTCAATCCAGTGGGGGGGCCAGGGGGGTCATTAGTCAGGCACCCGCTGAGCAATAGCGTCGTGAGCCAAATCGTGGTCAGGAATTTCAGGACACGCAGGAACATGGCAGCTTCCGGAAGGGAAATTTGAAACGGGTGAGGGGCAAGGTTTTCAGAATCAGATCCAGACTCAAGATCAGACCGAATCCACCCCCTCATTTTGAGCGGGCTTTGCACGTTTGGGGGCAGTTGCGGGGTTCGGATCGGTATGTAATTTTTGCGCTGCTCGTTCGGTCGCGCCTGTCACCAACGGTTCCAGGACTTCCAAGGCGCGTTGCAGGGCCGAGTTGATCGCGGTCTGCTGGTCACGGCTTGGTCGCTCGAGTACAAAGTCTTTGACGTCCTTCTGCCCCGGATAGAGCTGGCGCGGGTGTCCGATCCCCAGTCGAAGCCGCCAGTAGGCGTCGGTGCCCAGCGATGCGGTGGTGTCTTTGAGTCCGTTGTGGCCGCCTGAACCACCACCCCATTTCAACCGCGCAACGCCGGGTGCTAGATCAAGCTCATCGTGCGCGACCAGAATGGCGGCGGGGTCTAGCCGATAGAAATGAGCGACGGCTGAAATCGCTCGGCCGCTCAGGTTCATCCAGGTCATTGGCTGAAGTAACCAGACGGGGGCGCCCGCAATGGTTACCCGGGCCACCCTGGCCGAGAAACGCGGCTCGGCCCGCAGCACGATACCGGCGCCAGCCGCGACCCGGTCAACGAACCAGAATCCGGCATTGTGGCGGTCGGTCTCGTGTTCGGCGCCCGGGTTACCCAGCCCGACGATCAGTTGAATTGCCGACATCGCGATCTTGAGCGGAGCGGATTTGGAGCCAGGACCGAAAGGCTCGCGCCCTCGACTAGCTCCGCCGATGCAGCCGCTCTACCGGTTGCGGCTGACGGTTATTTCTTGCCCTTGCCTTTGCCTTTCGCCGGCGCAGCGGCTGCTGCAACGACAATCTCTTCCACCGGTGGCGGAATCGTGACGGTCAGCACCGACGGATTCTCGTTGCGGCGCAGAACCGGCTTGACGCCTTCGGGGAATTTCAGGTCCTTGACATGCAACGTTGCGGTCGAATCCAGCGCGGACAGATCGACCTCGATGAATTCCGGCAAGTGGATCGGCAGACAAGCGATATCGACTTCATTGGTGACATGGGAAAGGACTGCCGCCTGCTTTTTCACGATCGGGGCAATGTCCGCATTCACAAAGTGCAGCGGCACTTTCATGTGAATCACGGTGTCGGCTTCGACCCGCTGGAAGTCGATATGCAGCACTTGCTGCTTGTAAGGGTGCCACTGCACATCGCG
>RFVZ01000610.1 GCA_009922405.1 Betaproteobacteria bacterium | reverse complement strand
GGCCTGCAACTCATCAATTACGCGGTGCCCCTCTCGATTCTGCTTGCGATCCCGATGATGCTCTTAATTGGCGTCGTGATGGAGCGCGGCCTGATCCGCCACTTTTACCATCGTACCCACGCCGATCAAATTCTGGTCACGTTCGGACTTGCGATCGTTCTTCAGGAAGTCGTCAAGGCGTTCTTTGGTGCCAACCCGATCCCGTCGCCTGCGCCCGCGCTGTTTTCGGGCAGTGCCAACATCGGCGCCTGGATTGGACTCAGCGATTCGATTTCCTACCCCTGGTGGCGGTTGGTCTACTTCCTCTTTTCCCTGATTGTCATCGGCCTGGTATTTGCATTTCTGCAATTCACGACCTTCGGAATGGTGGTGCGCGCGGGGATGCGTGACCGCGAAACGGTGGGTTTGCTCGGCATTCATATCGAGCGCCGTTTTACGATCGTCTTTGGGATCGCGGTCGTCGTTGCCGGTGTCGCCGGAGCCATGTACACACCGATCGTGACGCCCGACTACCGGTTAGGCATGGACTTTCTGGTTCTCTCCTTCGTGGTCGTGGTGGTGGGCGGGATGGGTTCGTTGCCCGGGGCTGTGCTTGCCGGATTCATGCTCGGCATTCTGCAGTCGCTCGCCTCGCTCAATGAGGCCAAGCAACTGTTTCCCGGGATCGACCAGGTCATTATTTATCTCGTTGCCGTGGTGATCTTGCTGACCCGGCCGCGTGGGCTCATGGGCCGCAAAGGCGTGATGGAGGACTGAACATGATGCCCGTGTCATCAAAAGAAGATCGCTTACTGCTCATCAGTTTCACGGTTGCCGTGCTCGCCGGTCCCATCGTTCTCGCGCCGTTTGGCGCTGGCTACCCGGATCTCCTTCAAAAATTTGCAATCTTTGGCATTTTTGCCATCGGTTACAACATTTTGTTTGGCCTCACTGGGTATCTGTCATTCGGCCACGCCGCATTTCTGGGGGTGGGCTCGTATGCGGCGGTCTGGAGCTTCAAGCTTCTCACCATGAATGTCCTGCCGGCGATCGTCCTGAGTGTGCTTGTGTCCGCGTTGTTTGCGCTACTTATTGGCTACATCAGCCTGCGGCGTTCAGGGATCTATTTTT
>RFVZ01000609.1 GCA_009922405.1 Betaproteobacteria bacterium | reverse complement strand
GATGCGGTTTGTGCTGCCGCTGCCATTCATGAACGAGGTTCTGGTCTTTTCGATCTATACGATCGGTTGCAATTTCCTGCTTGGCCGGGTCGGCTTCATTTCCTTTGGACAGCCGGCCTATCTTGCGATCGGTGCCTATGGCACGGCGTTTTATTTGTTCTATTTTGGAACGAATCCGTACCTTGGCATCCTGGTTGGCCTGGCCTGCGGGGTGGTTTTCTCGTTCATTGTTGGCTTGCTTTTTGTCCGCTTGCGCAGTGACTACTTCGCCTTAGTTAATCTGGCCCTTGCAGTGATCGTTTTTTATATGTTTCAGAAGGTGTTGGCTGAAATCACCAAGGGCGATAACGGGCTGTGGTTTCTGACCAATATCGCCTCGACCCCGATTCTCAATCTCAGCCGACCCTCAGAGTTTTTCATTTTTGTCATGATCCTCGGCGTTTTGATCTGGGCGATGTACAAGTACCTTGACGACACTGTTTTTGGCGCCTGTTGCCTGGCGACCAAACTCAATGAGACGAAGCTGGAATTCCTGGGTTACAGCAATTTCAAGATCCGACTCACCGCATTTGTCATTGCCAATTCAACGACGGCATTGGCGGGTTGTCTATACGCAATTTATCTTGGCTTTGTTAGCCCTGAGATGACCAGTCCAGCCCGGACGGCAGACCCCGTGGTGGTCACGATTTTGGGCGGGGTCGGCAGTCTCCTAGGGCCGATCGTTGGGACCATCGCTTACACCGGTCTGAGAGACGTCGCCAGCAAGTTCATCGGAAACTGGGAGCTCTTCGTTGGAATCATTTTGGTCTTTATCATGATGAGCAATTCAGGTGGGCTTTACGGTTCGCTCGAGAAGCTTCTTCAGAGACTGTTCGGGGGCTCGCATGAGCCGTCCCCAGGCAAAAGCGCAACGGCGGTCAAGCAATGAGCGTGCAGCTGCTGATATCCGGAGTGATCTTCGGCCTGAGCCTTGCGAGTATTTATTTTTTGATTTCGGTTGGGCTCTCGCTCTGCTTTGGGCTGATGCGGATTATCAGTCTGGATCAGTTGCTGTATTACTCATTCGGCGCCTTTCTCACTTACTCCGTCAGCACGTTGACCGGTAGCTTT
>RFVZ01000608.1 GCA_009922405.1 Betaproteobacteria bacterium | reverse complement strand
TCGCCATCTCAAAAAGAGGGTGGTGTAACTAATGCACCTCAAAAGGATTCAATAGTTTGACATTAAAGCACTTGAAGTCTTTGATATTTCGAGTAACGATAATCAGCTTTAAGTGAATGGCAGTTGCAGCAATCATGGCATCTGTAGTGTATCGAAGTCAACGAGACGCCAATGCAAGTCCAATTATTAGCCCTAGTGGTCGTTGCCCTGTTATCAACCTACCTTTGGATTGATCTCAGCGCGTATCTGTCAACAACAGCGGTTGAGATGGCTCGCCAGTGGATCTTAAGCGCGGCCATTGTGTCAGCTTCATTACTGGTCGTTGCGGGTCTGAAGCGATGGGTATGGGTTAAGGCGGCTCCGGGCAAGACCGGTATTCCGAAGATTCTGGTTTTGCTTTTTCAGGGGATGGTTCACCTGACTGCACTGCTATTGATTTTGTCCCTGGTCTTCCACCGGGATATCACTGCGTTATTGGCGACCTCAGGGATCTTCGCAGTCATTCTTGGCTATGCGGCGCAGTCAACGCTTTCGGAAGTGATTAGCGGGTTGGCCTTGTCTTTTTCAAAACCCTTTAAGACGGGCGACAGCGTGCAGGTCGACGGCATTTGGGGAAACGTCGTTGAAACGAGTTGGCGTTCAGTCACCCTGCGCAATTACGAAGGCAATTTGATTGTCCTGCCCAATTCCAAAATTGCGGGAATGCGCCTGATTAACCTTGATCTGCCTAACAACAACACACGGCATCACATTCCGTTTGTGATGGATATTGATGTGCCACCTTCGCGGGTACGCGAAGTTGCAATGGCCGCCATGCATTCGGTGCCCAGCGTGCTCAAGACTCCATCGCCCATGGTGTTGTTTAAGAATTTTGTGGACAAGGGGGTCGCCTTCGAAGCGATTTTTTGGCACGAAAACCCTAACGTTTATATCTTGCGCCGCGACGAAGTCGGGGGTGCTCTTTGGAATGCGTTCGCTCGCGCGAATTTGCCGTTTGCGGTCGATCGACTAATGGTTTCTAAGCGCGCTGAGTATTTGCCGGCCTTGCCAGCGGTTGATTCAGCGCTTGAGGGTGAGCAATTGCTGGCGGTGCTGACGGGTTCCGAGATG
>RFVZ01000607.1 GCA_009922405.1 Betaproteobacteria bacterium | reverse complement strand
TAACCACGGCAACAACGACCGCCAGCGTGACCGGACTCGAAGACGCAGCGTCGATCACCGGGGCGGTTAAGGCGACTGATCCAGAATCCGGTGCGATCGTCTATTCGATCAAGACCCAAGGCGCAATTGGAACGACAACGCTTGACGCCTCGACCGGTTCTTTTTCGTACAAGCCAAACGCGAATGCAAACGGATCGGACAAGTTTGTCGTCAGCGCAACGGATCCCTCGGGGCTGGTCACAGATCAGACCGTCAACGTAACGGTTAGCGCGGTCAATGACGCCCCAGTTTTCGCAGCTACGACCGTTTCCTTGACGGGTACCGAAGACGTTGTGGTTACAGGGACTGCGGTTGCGACGGATATCGATAGCACCGGTCTGACGTACTCGATCAAAGGGACGGGTGCCGCAAACGGAACCGCGGTTGTAGATTCCAAAACCGGTGCTTACACCTACACGCCAAAGGCGGACTACAACGGTGCCGACTCATTCGTCGTCGTTGCATCCGACGGTTCATTGACTGCCGAGCAGGCGGTGAACGTAACCTTGGCGGCTGTTAATGACGCGCCTCGCTCAACGGCACTTTCTACGACCGCTTTTTCCGTTGCATCAGGTGAAGCCGCATCGTTTGTCATCGATGCCGTCGACGTCGATAGCCCAATTTCGAGCTTGAAGGCGACGATCGGAACCTCTCCTGCAAATGGAGCAATCACCTTTGGCTCCTCGGGTAACTTCTACACACCGAAGGCCGGTTTTACGGGAACAGACAGTTTCGTTGTTTCACTGTCCGACGGAGCTGCAAGTTCTAGCTATACCGTGGCGGTCAAGGTGGTACCCAACCTGGCGCCTGTGTTCGCTGCACCGACGACTGTGACATTGCAGGGCACCGAAGATGTATTGGTAACCGGCGTCGCAAAAGCAACCGACCCAGAAGGATCAGCGGTCGTTTACAGCGTTGCGGCTGTGGCAAAAAATGGGAGTGTTGCGCTCGATTCCGTGACAGGGGCTTACACCTACACCCCGAACCTGGACTACAACGGCGCTGACAGCTTTGTGGTTTCGGCAAAGGATCCCGTTGGGAACATCACCACAACCAACCTGACGGTTAACCTGAA
>RFVZ01000606.1 GCA_009922405.1 Betaproteobacteria bacterium | reverse complement strand
GGGGCCAAGGTCACCTACCGTGATCTGAAAACCGCGATTGATGACCATTGCGACGACCGGCCCTTCGCCGCGTGGGCTGACCGCAATGGCGTCGATGCAAGTAACTTCCACTACAACTGCGCGATGTTCAATCCCGGCATTGCCAACACCTTCATGGTGGATTTTGGGGATGGTAAGGGACTGCGGCGGGTCGACCTGAGTGCCGACCAACTGGGTTTCCCGAAAGTCAAGCGGACCTACGCGGCGCTTGATCTGTTCGCGGAGCATCCGTTTGATGGCAAGTGGTACGGCAAGGTGAACTACACCCTCTCGCGCAACTCGGGCAATACCGAAGGCCAACTGCTTTCGGATATCGGCCAGGGCGATGTGTCGACCACACAGGCGTTTGACTTCCCCGAATTCAGCCGCAATGCCAATGGCCGGCTCCCGAATGACCGCAAGCATCAAATGAAGGCTTATGGTTACTATCAGGCGACTCAACAGATCGGGATTGGTAGCAACATTCTCTTGGCTTCGGGTCGGCCAAAGAATTGCATCGGTAACGCACCGGTCGCGGCGGGTTCTTCGACGCCATACACCCCGGGATCACCCGTCACGAACTACTCAGGCTACGGCTCAGCGTATTTCTTCTGTAACGGGGTCGATTCGCCGCGTGGTTCGCTTGGGACCTTGCCCAACACCGTTCGCGTCGATTTGAACGTCTCTTACCTGCCGACCGAGTACAAAGGCGTTTCGCTCAAGCTGGATGTCTTCAACCTCTTCAATCGCCAGTCTACCGAGGTCATCGAAGAGCGCCTCAACTCGGGCACCGGCCTGCGTTCCCTGTATGGCACGCCGATTTCTTACTCGGCACCACGTTCGATGCGGATCTCGGCCCTGTACGAGTTCTGATCGCTGGCCGAGCCAAGCTCTGAATCAATCGGCCGGGACCTCAAATCCCGGCCGATTTTTTTCCCCCCAGTCAATTTGCGGACCTATTAGCCGACGCATTAGCCGACCCATTAGCCAACCTACGGTTGGTTATGGGCTTTGGTTATGCTAGGGTTTCCCCCCTTGACCATTCATTTTCAGTTCTGAGGAAGTATTGCCTTGAAACTCGGTTTTTCTGCAGCCCTCGGGCGCTTT
>RFVZ01000605.1 GCA_009922405.1 Betaproteobacteria bacterium | reverse complement strand
TCGGCCAATAGCGCATTGGAGGGCAACTCGCACATCATGATGAGCCTGAGGCCACCCAATCCCGTTGCGTCAGTACCCGACCCGCGCCTCAGGCCATGCTCAGCTAACAGATCAACCACTCGCCGCGCTTCGCTGACCGTACGTACAAACGGCACCATGAGTTCGACATTGGTTAAACCCATTGTTTGACGCACCCGCAAGATTGCCTCGCACTCCATTGCGAAGCAGGCCGCAAAATCCGGCGATAGATAGCGCGCCGCGCCGCGGAACCCGAGCATTGGATTCTCTTCCTCGGGCTCGTATCGGTTGCCACCGATGAGCTTGCGGTATTCATTGGACTTAAAGTCGGAAAGTCGGACGATCACTGGGTGAGGCCAGAATGCGGCCGCAATGGTCGCGACGCCTTCGGTCACTTTGTCGACGAAAAACGTCCGGGGATTTGCATGACCACGCGCCACGGATTCGACCGCTTTCTTGAGTTCTGCATCGACATTGGGATAGTCGAGAATCGCCTTCGGATGAATTCCAATATTGTTGTTGATGATGAACTCGAGTCGGGCGAGGCCGACGCCGGCGTTTGGCAGCTGCGCGAACTCGAAGGCCAGTTGCGGATTGCCCACGTTCATCATGACTTTGACCGGAGGAACCGGCATTTCGCCGGTCGCCACCTCGGTCACTTCAGTCTCAAGCAAGCCGTCGTAAACATGTCCGGTATCGCCTTCCGCGCAGGAGACAGTGACCAGCAACCCATCGGCCAGACAATCCGTGGCATCACCACACCCAACCACAGCTGGAATTCCAAGTTCACGAGCGATGATGGCCGCATGACAGGTGCGCCCGCCTCGATTGGTCACGATCGCGGCAGCCCTTTTCATGACAGGCTCCCAATTCGGGTCGGTCATGTCCGTTACCAACACGTCGCCGGGTTGAACACGACTCATTTCAGATGGGTCTGCCACCACACGCACCGCGCCGGCCCCGACCTTTTGGCCAATGGCGCGACCAGTCGCCAGAATCGCTGAAGTCCCCTTGAGCCGGAAGCGCTGCTGGACCTGTCCGATCGACTGACTCTTGACGGTCTCGGGCCGGGCCTGAAGAATGTAAAGCTGCCCATCGAGACCGTCGC
>RFVZ01000604.1 GCA_009922405.1 Betaproteobacteria bacterium | reverse complement strand
TCGGTCGACGATGCAATTGCCCAGTTTGAGCAATTTGACGACCTCCTGGATACCCGTAGCCCGTCCGAATTTGAACTGGACCATGTGCCCGGGGCGATCTCAACCCCGGTGCTTGATGATGCACAACGCGTAACGATCGGAACGATTCATTCCCAGCGTGGCGCGTTCGACGCCAATCGCCTCGGTGCAGCTTGGGTCGCACGTAATGTTGGGCGACATATTGAAGAGACGTTTCAGGATCGACCACGATCGTGGGCTCCTTTGGTGTATTGCTGGCGTGGCGGGCAGCGCTCCAACGCCATGGCCACCGTGCTCGCTCGCATTGGATGGTCGGTACGGGTGCTTGAGGGAGGTTACCGGGCCTATCGTCGACAGATACTGATGGATTTGGGTTGCCGCCCGGAACAATGCCGCTGGATCGTTTTGGCAGGCAGGACCGGTAGCGCAAAAAGTCGAATACTCGAAGGTTTAGCGCGGCACCGAGGATCGGTCTTGGGTGGTCTTCCAGATGCCTTACAACCCACTCAAAAGTGGTTTGAATCAATGGTCTGGAACAAAATTCGTGGCTTTGATCCATCCAGGCCGGTCTTTGTCGAGTCTGAAAGTAAAAAAGTCGGACAACTGCACATTCCAGACGCCCTGATTCAGGCGATGCGAAAGTCACCCTGCATCCATGTTGAAGTTCCAGCAAACATCCGGGCGCAGTTCTTGATCGGGGAATATGCCCACTGGACTATCAATCGCGATGGCTTGCTGCGACAGATCGAGCACATTGCTCCCCTGCACCCCAAACAACGAATCATCGACTGGAAGCAACTGATCATTACCGGCGACTGGCCAGCCTTTGTTGAGAGCCTGTTGATCGAGCATTACGATCCATCCTATGACCGAGCCATGGACCGGAACTTTGAAGCCCTTTCGAGTGCAATGGTAGTCAATTCCGAAGCGCTCGATCACCTAGCCATTGAATGCATGGCGCAGCAAATTGCCACCCAATTCATAAACCAAGCTAGCGTGTCGACCGCTGAACGCCAAGTGACGACTGCCAGGACTTAAGCCAGGTGGCAACAGATTGCTCGCCTTCAGTGCGGCGAATCTGAGATTCAAGTTGGGCCTCATTGGCTTTCGC
>RFVZ01000603.1 GCA_009922405.1 Betaproteobacteria bacterium | reverse complement strand
GCGAAGGGCTTCGAATTCTTCAGGAGACACCCCATGAAATCGTTTTCTCTGCGTGCACTGGCGATCGCCGTGTCAGCGACCCTCGCTGCGGTCGCTCCGGCTACACAAGCCGCCGAATCGGTCAAGATCGGCGTCGTGACTTTCCTGTCCGGCCCCGCGGCCGGCCCTTTCGGCGTGCCTGCGCGCAACGCGGCCGAAATCCTCATCGAAGAACTCAATGCAGGGAAGGTTCCGGGACCCCACGCGACCAAAGGGTTCGGCGGCGCCCCAATCCAGATGGTTCTGGTCGACGAGTTCGGCAGCACGACCACCCAGGTCAGCGAATATCGCAACCTGGTCCAGCGCCAGAACGTTGACATCGTGGTGGGTTATATTTCGAGTGGCAACTGCCTGGCGATTGCCCCCGTTGCTGAGGAACTCAAAAAACTCACCGTAATCTTTGATTGCGGGACCCCACGCCTGCTCGAAGAAAACGCCTACAAATACGTTTTCCGGACCAACTCCCATTCGGGGATGGACAGCATCGCGGCGGCACTTTACGTCGCATCGACCAAACCAGGCACCAAGTCGTATGCCGGGATCAATCAGAACTACGCCTGGGGCCAGGATTGCTGGTCTGATTTTGAAGGCACGATGAAGGCCAAGTTGCCTGCAGCCACCGTGACCACTTCGCAAATGCCGAAGCTTTTTGCGGGCCAGTACGGCACCGAAATTTCAGCACTGTTGGCCGCCAAGCCCGACGTGATCCATTCCAGCTTCTGGGACGGCGACCTCGAAGCACTGATCCTCCAAGCCGCCCCGCGTGGCCTGTTCAAGAAGAGCGTTGTCATTCTGACCGCCGGCGAAACCGCGATTCACAAACTGGGTAACGCTATTCCGGACGGTACTGTGATTGGGGCCCGCGGCCCACACAGCGTGTTTGCACCGGACACAGAAATCAACCGCTGGTTCCAGCAGACCTATCGCGATCGTTACAACACACCGCCTAACTATGCGTCGTACCACATGGTGCAAGCCATTCTGGGCGCTAAAACGGCCTATGAGAAAGCCAAGGCCGCCGCGGGAGGTGCCGATCCGACTCAAGAACAGATCATCGCCGCCTTCGAAGGTCTGACCTATGAGAGCGCCAG
>RFVZ01000602.1 GCA_009922405.1 Betaproteobacteria bacterium | reverse complement strand
GACAGCTTGGACCACATCTGTTTGAACGCCCCCGCCCGCGTCATATGTTGCGCATTCGCAACACGCGGCATCGCCCGCGAAATGGAACGCTCCACATCGATCGCCGGGTAATGCCCCATTTCCGACAGATCGCGCGACAGAAAAATATGGCCATCCAAAATCGCCCGCGCTGTATCTGCCACCGGGTCATTGGTGTCATCGCCCTCGAGCAACACCGTGTAGAACGCCGTCAAGGAGCCTTGCTCATTTGAAGAGTTTCCGGCCATTTCAACAAGCTCGGGGATTTTTGCAAACACGCTGGGCGGATAACCCTTGGTGGCAGGCGGTTCGCCCGTAGATAGCGCGATTTCACGCTGCGCCATACCAAATCGCGACAGCGAATCCAGAATCAACACAGTATGTCGGCCCGTATCCCGAAAATACTGGGCAACGCGGGTTGCATAAAACGCACCCCGCAAGCGGGCCAGCGGTGCAGCATCAGCCGGCGCCGCGACAACGACCGAGCGCTGTAAGCCCTTCGGGCCCAAAATATCGTCACAAAATTCGCGAACTTCACGGCCCCGCTCGCCAATCAGCCCAACAACGACCACATCGGCTGACACGCGCCCGGCCAACATCCCGAGCAAAACCGATTTACCAACACCCGAGCCTGCAAAAATACCAACGCGTTGTCCGCGCCCGATCGTCAACAAAGAATCAACCGCCCGCACACCCGTCTCGAGTGGTTCGGAAATCAGTTTGCGCGTCAGCGGATTAATTTCGATCCGCTGGCCATCCTGGCTCGAACTCGTGACTGGAGGCCGACCATCCAGAGGCCGACCAAGCCCATCGACTACCCGACCCAGCAGGCGCTCGTCAACGCCAGGCGAGGTTTGTTCAATCACCGACCGGTGCGCACCGGCGCTACGGCGAGGGGTATGCAAGGGATAAACCGCAGCACCGGGCGCGAGTGGCCGCGGCTGATCAACCCCCATGTAGAGCGTCACATCGCCCCGAAATCCCACCGATTCGATGTCCATCAACTGACCAGTCGATGACTCAACCCGCGCAAGCGATCCGATCGGCTGTGGTAGCCCGCGGACCTCGTATATGAGACCGGTCACCCGATGCAGCGATCCGGTCCGAATCCCCAT
>RFVZ01000601.1 GCA_009922405.1 Betaproteobacteria bacterium | reverse complement strand
CCATTCGCGCGGAGCGGATTCGAGCAGAAGGACCGAGGCACCTGCTTCACGAGCAGTGATGGCTGCGCAGAGTGCGGCGTTACCGCCCCCAATGACGAGAACGTCCCAGATCTTTGTCATAAAAAGTCACAGAGGGACACCGATGCCAAATTTTACGCTTCGCGCCGGCCGGCCTCAACCCGTGTTCGAAACATTGGCAAAGACGACGGGCTAAACGAGATTCCGCGCTCGCTACGTTAAAGTCACGAGAGGCCCTGACCTCGTCACGCATCAGATCCCGCTCATCACCCCTAATTTTCCCTATCAAGTTATGTTTAAAACGACTATCGCTGGCAGTCTTCCTAAACCGGGTTGGCTCGCCGAAACCGGCAAACTCTGGCCGCGCTGGATGCAGGAGGGTGAAGCGCTCGCCCGGGCGAAGCTCGACGCGACGCTCCTCTGGATCAAACTGCAGGAAGAAGCCGGGCTCGATGTGATCGCGGATGGAGAGCAGGCGAGACAGCATTTTGTGCACGGCTTTCTGGAGCAGGTGGAGGGGATCGATTTCGATCACAAGGTCGAAATGGGTATCCGCAATGATCGCTACAAGGCCATGGTGCCCCAAGTGGTTGCGCCCCTGCGTCTCAAGGGGCGAGTGCACGCGGCCGAAGCCCAGTTCCTGAGGGCGCATACCGATCGACGGACCAAATTTACTCTTCCCGGGCCGATGACGATTGTTGATACGGTGGCGGATCGCCATTACGGTGATCGGGTGAAGATGGCGTTCGCATTCGCCGAACTGCTAAACCAAGAAGCCCTTGCGCTTCAGGCCGATGGCATCGACGTCATTCAGTTTGATGAACCTGCTTTTAATGTGTACCTGGACGAAGCCGCAACCTGGGGGGTCGAGGCGCTTGAGCGGGCCGCGCAAGGCCTGACTTGCACGACCGCCGTTCATATCTGCTACGGCTATGGAATTCAGGCCAATATCGACTGGAAAAATACGCTGGGCGAAGAATGGCGTCAGTACGAGAAAGTGTTTCCCGCGCTTGCGGCGAGCTCAATTCAGCAGGTCAGTCTTGAGTGCATTCATTCACGCGTCCCGGCCGATCTGATGGCGCTGCTCGCTGGCAAAGACGTCATGGTCGGCGTGATCGA
>RFVZ01000061.1 GCA_009922405.1 Betaproteobacteria bacterium | reverse complement strand
GTTTTAGCCATTGCCAATGATGGGGAGGGGCTCATTTGGGCGGGAATTTTTTCCGACCATGAGGCGTTTGAAGCCGATCTGCGCACCCGCGGGTACTGGCTCAGTCTGGCTGACTGGGAATCGTTGCCGATCGACGAACGATTGGCGTTGTGGCAGGCCTAGCGCGCGTTTGGCAAAACTTCGCACAGTTTATCGATCGATTTCCGGGTGAAATGTTCAGCTCAGCCAGGAGATTGCGATGTCGGGTTTTATGTCGAGCTTGCTCTGGCGATGTTGGCGACAAGGTGTTCAGCGTCCCTTGCAAGGCTTACAACTCGGTCTCTTTGCGCGCACGATTGAGGCGTCGGAGCGCGAGATCGAACTCATTCAAGCGGAACGGTCGCGGCAGATCGAGGCAATTCATCGACGAGCCGAGGAATCCCTCCAAGAGCTCGATGCGCGCGTGGCCCAAGCGCGCGAAAGCCTGGAGTTTCGGATCGGGTTCTATGCCCACAAGAGTGAGACGATTCGGGCAGAACTGCTGGATGACCAGGTGGTCGCCCGCCGCCGCAATCGCGCGCGCGGCTTGCCCGCCGGGGTGCGCTATGTCTGAACTGACTGGTCGTGGCGTTTGAGCCTTGCCACGAGAGATCCCAAGCCATCGTCATGGACGCCGAGCCGAGTCAGTGCCTCCCAGGTATTGATTGCATAATCCCGGTTCGGCCCGCGCTCACCGCAGCAACACAAGAGACGGCGAACGACCTCATCTTCGGTGAGTCGGACATAAGAGGCATTGTGGCGATCAGCCACAAAAGTTAGAGCGCGGGCGACTCGGCCATCGATCAGGCGGGCTTCAACCACGCGGGCCTGGTAGACCCGGTTGGGCATCTCGCGGGCATACAGGTAATCGATGGCGGCCCGACGGGTAGCTGGGTCTAATCGGAAGACGACGCCATCGACACAGCCCCCTCGATCCAGGCCCAACACGATGCCGGGGGCATCCGTCGTCCCCCGATAAAGCGTCGAGTGAATGCAAAATGCGCGATGCCAGCCATGGACTCGCGCGAGGCTGGTTTCGGTGTGACTAAAGCCTGGGTCCCAGATCAGGGAGCCGTAACCAAATACCCAATCGAATTCAAGAGCGAGGTTCGCGGGGACAGCCCCGGGTAGCGCGCTGGGCGCGTCGGCAGGCGAAATATCCGGCTCGGATCGGGACAAGTCCATTGATCACGATTGTGCTACGGATTGATGAAAATCCAAAGCTTAAAGTTCCGTTCATTGCCCAGTTTTGCGCTATTTACTGGGTACTCATCCTTTCGGTGGAGACGATTTTGCCGGCACTTTAATTTTGGCGGCCGCTTTCGCAGGGGCTTTGACAGCCGCAGCCTTGGTCGTCGCCGATTTAGCTGGCTTCTTGGCGGATTTTACGACGGGCTTCTCGTCAGTTGGCGCTGCGTTGCGTGCGGCGGCGGGCCTTCCTGGACGTTCGGGGCGCTCCGGGCGGGGGGCAAATTCAAAGCCGATCTTGCCGGCGGGATCCCGCACCAAAAAGGCCTTGAACTTGCGGCGGGTGCGCTGCGAGACAAAGTCAGCCAGCAAGTCGGTGCGCCCATCGGCCAACAATTTGCTCATCTGCTCGTTGGATATTTCCTGTTGCAAGATGATCTTGCCGGAACGGAAATCACAGCTCCGGAGGGTCCCAACTGAGTGCTCACAGACGTAATGGAGGCCCTTCTCAAACACCCGGGCCTGACATTTTGGACAGGGCCCGAGGGGCATGCGGTCGGTGAAATCTTCGGGTTCGCCCCCCTCATCGCCATCGCCCGCCGCGCTTTGCCCAAAATCGAACTCGAGTTTGTGGTCCGGGGTGAGTTTGAGAATTGCCGCAAACGGGCGGCCAATTTTGCTGCGAAAACCTTGGAGCGGTCCGAGCGTGCGATCACGGAGCAGCTGCTCGACTTCGGGGATTTCGAATGAACGGCTACCAGGATTTTTGGAAATCGAAAACTCGCACGCGGTACAGGCAAATCGCCGGTAGTTTTCCCGGACCACGCCGCCGCACTGTGGGCAGGGCGCGACAAGGGTCGCGTAATCACCTGGGACGGTATCGGACTCGTAGGATTTAGCGCGCTGCACGATACGCTCGGTCATCGCCGAGATTTCACGCATGAACACGTCCCGGTCCATTTTCCCTTGTTCGATCAGCTTGAGCTTGTGCTCCCATTGACCGGTGAGCGCGGGCAGAGTGAGCTCTTGCACGCCCAATCCGCGCAGCAAGGTGAGGAGCTGAAACGCCTTGGCGGTGGGTTGGAGCTCGCGCCCTTCGCGCAACAGATATTGTTCGTTGATCAGTCCCTCAATGATGGCGGCGCGCGTCGCGGGGGTCCCCAGGCCTTTTTCGCTCATGGCGGCGGCAAACAACTCGTCATCCACCGCATCGCCCGCGTTTTCCATCGCCGACAGCAGCGTGCCCTCGTTGTAGCGCGGCGGTGGTTGAGTCTTTAGGCCCACCGACTCGATTCGGTCCAGGGCGACCGATTCCTGTTCTTGGACCGCGACCAGAGTGGCATCGTCGTCCTGCGCTTCGCGACCATAGATCGCAAGCCATCCGGGTGCCTTGAGCACTTTGCCGGTAGTGCGGAATCGATGCCCGGCAACGGTCGTTGTGCGGGTGGTCACGAGATATTCGGCCGGTGGGAAAAACACCGCGAGAAAACGTCGGGCCACCAGATCGTAGACCTTCTGTTCCGCCTCCGAGAGCGTGCGCGGGGCCTGTGCGGTCGGGATGATGGCGAAGTGGTCTGAAATTTTGGTGTTGTCAAACACCCGTTTGCTTGGCTTGATCCAGGCTTGTGCCAACGCCTGTTGGGCGAATGGACCCAGGCTGGCGCCCGCCGACCGCTCGGGCAGTCCCGCCGCATCGACCATCGACTGCATGACTTCGGCGACCGTGGGCAGATAGTCCTCGGGCAGATGGCGTGAATCGGTTCGAGGATAGGTCAGGACCTTGTGTTTTTCATAGAGCGCTTGCGCAATCGAAAGCGTGGTCTTGGCGGAGAACCCAAATCGGCTGTTGGCCTCGCGTTGCAAGGTCGTCAGATCGTAGAGTGCACCGGACCATTGGCTGGTCGGTTTAGATTCATCAACCACGGTGCCCGGTTGTCCCGTGCATTCGGCCACAATCGCGTCGGCGCGGGCGCGATCCCAGATTCGATCGGCGCGGGCATGTTCGTCGGTCTCGGGTTTGCGAAAAGCGGGGTCAAACCATTTCCCATCGTACTGACCGGCCACGGCCCCGAAGCGGGCGCGGACTTCCCAGTAGTCACGGGCGACAAAGCGGCGGATTTGCTCCTCTCGGCTCACGACAATGGCGAGCGTCGGTGTTTGGACCCGGCCGACGGTGGTCAGGAAAAATCCACCATCGCGGGAATTGAACGCGGTCATGGCGCGCGTGCCATTAATTCCGACCAGCCAATCGGCCTCAGAGCGACACTGGGCAGCGGCGCTCAGCTCGGTTTTGTCGTCTTGCAGACTCGCGAAGCCCTGCCGAATCGCGGCCGGGGTCATCGATTGCAACCAAAGCCTCCGAACCGGTTGCTTGGCTTTGGCAAACCGGGCGATCTGCTGAAAAATCAACTCCCCTTCGCGGCCCGCGTCACACGCATTGATCAGAATGTCAACGTCCTTGCGCTTGATTAGCTTGGCCAGCATCTTGAGTCGATCTTCATTGCGGGCGATCGGACGCAGGTCAAAATACGAGGGGATCACGGGCAGGTTAGTAAATGACCACTTGCCCCGTTTGACTTCGAATTCGTCGGGGGCAGCGATTTCTACGAGGTGTCCGACGGCCGAGGAAAGCACGAACTGTTCGTGCTCGTAATGCTCCCCTTGACGCGTGAAGCCGCCCAGGACGCGGGCAATATCAGCGGCGACCGACGGTTTTTCGGCAATGATCAGGGCCTTAGCCATAGTCGGGGCGGGTTGGGTTTAGAGCGGCGCACATCCTAGCCGGCCCGAGCGCGCCGTGGCAAGTCAGATCTTTCGTGGTGCGGTCGTGGGTTTGGGTCAATCGGTTCAGCGAAGCCGCTGCCAGCGCCCATCGTCTAAGCGGGCCGCCACACCCTCGAGCTCCCAGCCGAGGAGCCGGATACTCCAGTTTGCGGCGGACTCGCCGCTGCGCTCGATCAAACTATCGATCGCGGCCGGCTCCCAGCCCATGTGCTTGAGTGCGGGTTCGGACGATGAAACGGTGGTTGAAACGGTGGTTGAAACATCAGCCCGTGCCGCCAGGGCCACTAGCTGCGGAAATTCGGCCAGGACGTCGTCGGTCGTCTCGACCAGTTTTGCGCCTTGACGCAGCAGGGCGTGACAGCCCCGTGCAAGTGCCGAGTGGATTGAGCCAGGGATCGCAAAGACCTCACGGCCGAGATCAGCCGCTTGCCGGGCCGTGATCAGGGAGCCGCTCTGGGCGGCCGCTTCGACGACGAGAATCCCGAGTGCAGCGGCTGCGATCAGGCGATTGCGGCGCGGAAAATTAGACGGTTGAGGCGGCGTCCCGAGTGGAAGTTCGCTGGCGATGGCGCCACCTCGCGCCACAATCGATCGAGCCA
This sequence comes from Betaproteobacteria bacterium, assembly GCA_009922405.1. GTDB lineage: Bacteria > Pseudomonadota > Gammaproteobacteria > Burkholderiales > Burkholderiaceae_E > RFPW01. Next base: position 6,867 of record RFVZ01000061.1, on the reverse strand, counting down.
GTACATGGTGCTGGGCTGGGTAGACGCGGTCGATCCCGGTACCGATGAACGCAACGGTGGGTCCGCCCTGATCAAGTGCACCCTGGTGGGCTGCACCGTCGATTCCGCGGGCCAGGCCACTTAAGATCGTCAGCCCGATCGCGCTCAGCTGGTTGGCAAACTGAGTGGCGTGGGCCAGGCCCGCCGCACTGGCCTGGCGACTGCCGACGATGGCAATCGATGGCGTTGAGAGACAGGAGGGATCGCCCAAGATGTACAGCAGGCTCGGCGGATCGGCCAGATCAAGGAGGCGGCTGGGATAGGCCGGATTATCGAGCGTCAAAAGGCTTCGTTGCTCACCGCCTGCGAGCCATGCGAGGGCGCGCTCGCATGCAGTGTCTCGGTCCGGGTTGGCTGTCAGCAACGCCTGCGCCCGCTCGGCGCCGACCACCATGCCGAGGGCTTGGGCGGATTGGTCTAAGACCTTTTCCGGGGGGCCAAACACGCCAAGCAGTTTGCGGATCGCCGACGGACCGACGCCAGGGGTGGCTGTTAGGTGTAACCATGCCTGAGCCTGCATGCTAAAGTCCTTAGTCAATTCGACGCCTGCGCGGCGCGTCTTGGGCTCGCACGAAATTCTGGAGCCTGGGCTGGTGGGGCGCGATACCGTTGGTCTGCCCGGATTGACCCGCCGCTCGACTGGGGTGACACCCAGGCGGCGCAGGCCGAGCCGAGCTTGGGTTTTACGACGTCTGCGTGACGATTTCCCGTCCTGAAGGGTGCGACATGGCCTTGTTGACGATTCTTAAGTATCCGGACCCCCGTCTTCATACGGTGGCCAAGCCCGTGGCCATCGTCGATGATCGGGTGCGCTCGATTGTTCGCCAACTCGCCGATACGATGTACGAGGCCCCCGGAATTGGGCTGGCGGCCACACAATGCGATATCCACGAGCGCATTGTCGTGGTTGACGTGTCGGAAACGATGAACGAATTGCGGGTCTTCATCAATCCGGAAATTGTCCAGGCGAGCCTCGATTCAAAGCGTTGGGAAGAAGGCTGTCTCTCGGTGCCCGGTATCTTTGATGAGGTCGAGCGGCCCGATCGGGTAACGGTTCGGGCGCTCGATGAATTCGGTCAGCCGTTCACGGTCGAGGCTGATGGCTTATTGGCGGTCTGTTTACAGCATGAAATGGATCATTTGAATGGGCGGGTTTTCGTCCAGCATTTATCGCGACTCAAGCAGACCCGAATTCGAGGCAAGCTGCTGAAAGCCGAGCGCGAGCTTGTCTGATTTCCTCCGTTCCGACCTTGCGAACGATTTTGCGACTTAAGCGTGCCAACTAAGCGTGCCAACTAAGCCTGCCAACTAAGCGTGCACACTAATCCATCGGGTCCGCCGTTGCGCGTGGCTTTTGCCGGAACCCCCGATTTTGCTCGCGCTGCCCTCGAAGCGATTGTGGCGGCTGGGTTCACAGTTGTTGGCGTTTTGACACAACCCGACCGGCCCGCGGGTCGAGGCCTGCGGGCGCAACCCAGCCCGGTCAAGGCCTGGGCGCTGGCGCACGGTCTGGCGGTCGATCAGCCGCAAAGTCTGCGTGCCGAGGCGGCGCAAGCGTCACTCGCGGCGCTCGCGCCCGATGTGATCGTGGTTGCAGCGTATGGGCTGATTTTGCCGCAAGCCGTTCTCGATTTGCCGCGCTCGGGTTGTCTGAACATCCATGCCAGCTTGTTACCGCGTTGGCGGGGTGCCGCGCCGATCCATCGGGCGATCGAGGCCGGTGATCCGCGGTCCGGAATCACGATCATGCGCATGGATGCGGGGCTTGATACCGGGCCAATCCTGGCGGTCCATCCGGAACCGATCGCCCCAACAGACACCACGGGGACCTTGCATGATCGCCTGGCGCGCCTCGGTGCGAGTGCGATCGTGACGGCGCTCAATCGCTTGCAGGCGGGCGAGCGCTTGGATGGCGACCCGCAACCCCAGCCGGGGGTGACGTATGCCAACAAGATTCGTCGTGATGAGGCTCAGATCGACTGGCGTGAGCCTGCCGACGTGATCGCCCGCCGGGTTCGCGCTTTCGATCCGTTCCCGGTCGCGACCTTTCAGCTCGGGGGCGAGGCGCTGAAGGTCTGGCGTGCCCACGGCGACATACGGGGGAATTTCGCCGCACCTGGAACGGTCCTGCGCGCCGGACCCGACGGTCTTGAAATTGCCTGCGGCAGCGGTCGGCTTAGCGTCTTTGAACTACAGCGTGCAGGCGGGCGTCGTCTTCCGGTCGATCGCGCTGGCCTGAGGCCCGCGGCAAGCCTGCGCGCACCCCTGGCGCAGGAGATGGCGGCCGCTGCAGTCGCGCTGGAGAGGATGGAAGGGGGAGCTCGGTTGCCCGACGCATTGGCTCAGGTTCTGGAACAGTGGGCACTCCCAGCGGATTCGCATGCGCCCGTCCGCGACATGGCGTATTCGAGCGTTCGCCGACTCGGAACCGCACGGGCCATTCTTACCCAGCTGGCCCAGCGCCCCATCGCGGCGCCACTGGCCGCGATCCTGCACACCGCGCTGGTGCAGCTGCTGGACCCGGTGCGCCCACCGGCCATCATTGTCGATCAGGCCGTGGCCGCGGTTCGAGGGACTGCGCGCAATTCGCGTCAAGCGGCCAGCGAAGCGGGGTTTGCCAACGCGATTCTGCGGCGCTTTTTGCGTGAGAGCGAGACGTGCCTGACGGCGTTGCAACAAGCCTCGGCGGCGCGACAGACCGACCCCGACTGGCCGTCCTGGTGGGTCGCGGAGCTGCGCAAAGACCACCCTGGCCATTGGCCTGAGGTGCTGGGGGTTGGTACGCGAACCCCGCCGCTAACCCTGCGCGTGGATTGCTCCCAGACGACTCCAGCCGCCTATTTGGGCGTGCTTGCCGCGCATGGGATTGCTGCGGTTCAAGTCGGTCCGCAGGCGATTCGACTCGAGCGCGGCTGTCCCGTGGCGATGATCCCGGGCTTCGATCAGGGCTTGGTGTCGGTGCAGGACGCGGGCGCCCAACTGGCAGCTCCGCTGCTCGGGGTCGAATCCGGGCATCGTGTGCTCGACGCATGTGCCGCCCCAGGCGGTAAAACGGTTCATTTGCTCGAGCTGTTTGAGGCTGGACGGACGGAGGTCGAGCTGGTCGCCCTGGACCTCGACGGGCAGCGTCTGCAGCGGGTTCGTGACAATGTCGAGCGCTCCGGTTTTGCACTCGAGGGGGCGGAACTATTGGGGACCCCTCAGGTGGCGCGAAAACGGCGCTCGACGGCGGTACCCGTGCGGATGCTGACGGCGGATGCGATGCACCCTGAGTCCTGGTGGGATGGTCGGGCCTTCGATCGAATTTTGCTCGACGCACCGTGCACGGCCTCGGGCATCGTGCGGCGTCATCCCGAGATTCGATGGTTACGTCGCCGTGGCGATCTTGCGACACTTGCGGCAACTCAGCGCGGGCTTCTTGATGCCTTATGGCCGCTGCTGGCCCCGGGTGGTAGATTGCTTTACGTCACCTGTTCGATCTTTCGGACGGAGAACGAAGCAGTCGTGGGGGCGTTTGTTGACGCGACGGCGGACTGCCGGCGGCTTGCGCTGCACTGGTCGTTCACACCGGCCGAAGCACCAGAGTCGGTGGCGCAATTGCTCCCGGTCGCGAGCCCAGCGCGGGATCATGATGGTTTCTTTTACGCATTGCTCGAGAGAGATTTTGCCATTCCTCGTGTTCAGAAGACTCTTTGCGCTCCTGTTGTTGATCGGACCTTTGCTGGGGCTGGTGCCGGCGTGTTGGGCCTCGACTGATGCCATCGAGGTCACCGCAGTTGCGCTACGACCCTCTCCGAGTGAACCCGATGCGTGGGCCGTTTCAGCCGATTTTGACTTGGCCCTGGGGCCCGAGCTTGAGGAGGCTGTCAACCGCGGGCTACCACTCTATTTTGTTGCCGAATTTGAACTGAGCCGCTCGCGTTGGTGGTGGTGGGATGAACGGGTCAGTCAGGCCAGCCGCACGTGGCGCCTTTCCTACCACGCGCTGACGCGACAGTATCGGGTCGGATTGGGCGCCTACGTGCAACGGTTTGCTACGCTGCCCGAAGCGCTCGCGGTCATTACGCGGATTCGGGGGTGGACCGTGATCGATCGCGAGCGATTGCGATCATTGTGGCCGCTACTCGATCGGGAACGGTTGCGCCCGAATGAGCAGTACCAGGCCGCCCTGCGGCTGCGCCTGGACACGACGCAGTTGCCCAAGCCGCTTCAGATGAATGCCTTGACCAGTCGCGACTGGAACCCCGCGGCCGAATGGACCCGATTTCCCTTTACGCCCGAGATCGCGAAAAACGCGCCGTAGGCCGTGCGCTGCGCCTGGCGCTGATCGCGTCGGTCGCTCTCGCAGGAGTGCTGCTCGCGTTACTGGCGACCGCGAGCGCCAATACCGCGCTGTTCGAGCGCCATTATCCGCTGTTGCTCTGGGGCAATGCGGCCATTGCGTTGGCGCTGGCCTTGCTCACCGCCGAACTGCTTCGGCGGATCGCGTTGCGCGCCCGGCGTCGGGTCTTTGGCAGCCGGCTGATGATCCGCCTCGCCTTGACCTTTACCGCGATGGCGGTGATGCCCGGCCTGTTGATTTATTTTGTGGGCGTGCAGTTTCTAGGTCGCTCCATCGAGTCCTGGTTTGACGTGCCGGTCGACCGGGCGCTCGAGTCGGGCGTCAATCTGGGCCGCTCCGCGTTTGAGGCCATTCAAGCAGATTTGGTGGCCAAATCGCGCCGCATGGCGAATGAGCTGGCCGATCAGCCGGTCGCGCAGTGGCAGTCCAGTTTGGACCGCATCCGCGATCAATTGGGTGTCCAAGAGGCTGTCGTGCTGTCCTCGAGTGGGCGTTTACTGATCTCCAGTGGCGCCCCCTATACCCAGCTCGCACCCGACCTGCCGCCCTCGCAGATCCTGCAGCAGGTTCGACTTACCCGCTTGTATGCGGCGGTGGAGGGCCTGGACCTGCTGGGTGAATCCCCAGCCGCGGATTCCGGGCAGGGATCAACCGGTGGGGTAGGACCTGCCGCGCCTGCCCTGCCCGGGGCTGTCCACGGTCCGCTCAAGGTTCGGGTCGTGCAATCCATTCTGACGAGCCGTCCGGGCGAGGAGCTGCGCTACCTCCAGCTCTTGCAACCGGTGCCGCTCGCCCTGGCCATGAATGCCGATGCGGTCGCCGCCGGGCAGCGCGAATATCAGCAGCTTTCCCTGTCCCGCCAGGGCTTGAAACGGATCTTTAACGTCACGCTGACGTTGACCTTCCTATTGACGATTTTTTCGTCTGTCGCAGGCGCTTTCCTGCTATCGGGTTGGCTGACCGGGCCCCTGACGATGCTGGCCGCTGGAACTCGCGCGGTTGCCGAGGGCGACTACCGTCCGGTGAAGGACTACGGCGGGCGCGACGAGTTGGGGGTATTGACGCAGTCGTTTAACCTGATGACGCGCCAGCTGGAGGAGGCGCGGGGCCAGGTGGCCAATCACCAGCGCGATCTTGAGCAGGCAAAGGCCCGACTTGAACGGGTGTTGGCCAGCCTGAGTGCGGCGGTGCTGGCGTTTGACTCCGACTACCGCTTGACGATGTCGAACCTGGCGGCGGATCGGGTTTTCGGCGTGGTGGTTTCGAGCGGTTTAGGTCAGCCGATCGAATCGCTTCCCGGCCTCGCGCCCCTGGCAGAGCCCATTCGGGAAGCGTTTGAGGTGGCCCGTCGGCGTGGTCTTGATCACTGGCAGCGCCAGTTCGTGATCGGTGAACCCGGCGCTGAACCTAGCGCTGAACCCGGCCGTGAACCCGGCCGTGAACCCGGCGGCGAGGGTGCCGTTGGCCGAACGTTGCTGGCCAATGGAACCACGCTGCCTGGCGCGGTCAGTCTCTTGCCCGGGGCCGATGGGCTGCTGATCGTGTTTGACGATGTCAGCGAGTTGGTCTCTGCGCAGCGGACCTTGGCCTGGAATGAGGTTGCTCGCCGGCTTGCACATGAGATCAAGAACCCACTGACACCGATTCAATTGACCGCGGAACGCCTGCCTCGAAAGCTTGCTGGGAAACTTGAGCCGGAGGATGCAGATTTTTTGCGCCGTGGTGCCTTGACCATCGTCAACCAAGTTGAAGCCTTGGCCCGATTGGTTGATGATTTTCGGACGTATGCACGATTACCAACCGCCACCGTGGTGCCGCTTGATTTGAATGAACTGGTGCGCGAGGTCTTGTTGCTCTACGGCGGCCACGACGCCGAACAAGAGACGATTCAGGACGGGGCCATTCGGGTCCGTTTGGCTGAAATCCCCCGCATCCTGTCTGACGCGGCCCAGTTGCGCCAGGTCCTGCACAACTTGATTAAGAATGCGCAGGAGGCCACGGCATCGGTCCAGGGTGGCGCAATTGAAGTCACGACGACCGTGACGCAGATCGGCGGCGCCGCCGTCCAGTTGCGCGTGTGCGATGAGGGGCCGGGTTTCCCGCCGGGAGTGTTGGCGCGGGCATTCGAGCCCTACGTCACGGCGAAGCCCAAGGGGACCGGACTGGGCTTGGCGATCGTGCGCAAGATGGTTGATGAGCAGGATGCGCGGATCACACTCGAAAACCGTTTCGACGAGAATGGCGTGATTTGCGGTGCCCAGGTCGAAATTACCTTTACCCGAATCGCGGTCTGATGCGTGGGCTTGCGACGGCTTCATCTATAGTGACGACTTGGCGACATTGGTGGGCGCCGGCGGCATTTCCCGGATCGATTTGATGGCAAGGCATGGCTGATATTCTGGTCGTCGACGACGAAGTCGGCATCCGTGAACTACTCGCTGAAATTCTCGGCGATGAGGGACACACCGTTCTCTTGGCTGACTGTG
>RFVZ01000007.1 GCA_009922405.1 Betaproteobacteria bacterium | reverse complement strand
ACGAAGTTCGTCCTCTGCGCCTCGGATGCCAGGCGCCGGTAGCGGATCGACTGCTCAGGCTCCAGCAGAGCTCGCACGCTGAACTTCTGGTCGAGTTCACTGTAACTCTCGCTCCCGGCAACCGATACACGTCCGTACCGGACCTCCGGTGGACGTCTCAGCGGCCGGTTTCTCGCGCTGGATCACGGTTCACTCTACCGTTACCGCAGCTGAGAACAGAACCACGCCTACTACCGGGCTTCCGGCAGCCATCTGACGACCCGGATCGACCCGCACCGAGGGGTCCCAGTGGGCGACGCACATGATCGGCGCGACGAGGTGCATCGACATACTCGCGGCTCTGCATCTCAATCAGACGGCTGAGCGTACGGGCAAACTCATGGGCCATGCGTCCCTTTGAATAGAGGCTTTCAGGTGCCACGGCCGCCGAAATCATCAACTTCACCCGCAAGTCATACAAAACATCCACCAACCAGGTAAAACGGCGAGCCTCTGAATGCTGCGCAGGACCCATTTCGGGAACCTCCGACAGCAAGAGCGTATGAAAGCGATCGGCGAGTTCAAGGTAATCATTCTGCGAACGCGGCGTCCCGCAAAGTTCGCCAAAGTCAAACCACACGATCCCGCCGACGCGTCGCCGCGCCGCCAAATGGCGATGGCCGACCAAAAGCGAAGTCGACTCGTCGACTTGGGGGGCCGCAGGAATCGCCGCCCCGTTCACCCCGTTCAACCCGTCTTTCAGCAATTGATCGAACAGGAGGGTCATTCGCCGGGTCGAATCGATCGGGTCCCGAACAACTTGGTACACATCAAGTTTCTCGAGCGTGCGACGACGATAATCCGTTCCCGCATCGACACCAATGACGTCCAAGTGGGCTTGCAGCAACTCGATCGCGGGCAAGATACGGTCTCGATGGAGTCCGTCTGGGTACAAAGCCGCTGGTTCGTAATTGGAAGTCATGACAAATGTGACCCCATGTCGAAACAAAGCACGCAACAAGCGTTCAAGAATCATGGCATCCGCAATATCGGACACGTGAAACTCATCGAAACAAATCAGCTGATAGCGCTTGGCGATTAAAGCACCCACTGCATCGAGCGGGTCTGCGCTGCCTTTCAACGAATCTAGCTCTACGTGCACCGTACGCATGAATTCGTGGAAATGGACCCGAGTCTTGCGCTGAATCGGAACCGCCCCGTAAAAACAGTCCATCAAAAAACTCTTGCCGCGCCCAACCCCCCCCCACATCCAGACACCTCGTGGCACCTTTGGGGCGTGAATGAAGCGCAGGAGCCGATTAGAACGAGCATTTTTGAAGGCAAGCAACTCGTGTTCGAACTGCTGTAATCGAACAATCGCCGATTCTTGGGCCGCGTCCCCTTGGTATTGGTGGACCCGAAGTTGCTCTTGATAAAAACTGGTGACGGTCACGGACTCACCCCAGACCGCATGACCATCAATCCGGTCATGCGTTACATATTGAGCGCACGTTTGTCGGTTGCCAGGGCGGCTTCGCGCATCACTTCAGACAAAGACGGATGCGGATGACAAATCCGGGCGATATCCTCGGCGCTGGCCTTAAACTCCATCGCAACGGCCGCTTCGGCAATCAGATCGGAGGCGCCTGCTGAAATAATATGCACACCAAGAATTTCGTCAGTCTTGGCGTCCGCCAGAATTTTGACAAATCCATCTGGGCTGTTCATTCCAAGCGCCCGTCCATTCGCCATAAAAGGAAACTGTCCAGACCGATACTCCCGGGCCGACGCCTTGAGTTGCTGTTCATTCTGCCCAACCCAAGCTATTTCAGGGCTGGTGTAAATCACCCAGGGAATACAGTTGTAATCGATGTGCGGCTGTTGGCCAGCAATCCGCTCGGCAACCAGTACGCCTTCGTCTTCACCCTTGTGCGCGAGCATCGGACCGCGAACCACATCACCGATTGCATAAACGCCGGGCAAACGGGTCTGACAGTGTTGATCGACTGGGATTTGACCCCGCTCATCGGTGGCCAAACCAACCGCCTCGAGACCCAAACCCTCGGTGTTGGGAACCCGGCCAACCGAAACAATCAGGCGGTCGCATTCCAACACCTGGGCCGCCCCCTGAGCATCGGTGTAATGGACTTCGACGCACGTCTTGCGGCCCTTGGATACAGTCTTCACTTCACCAATCTGAACGCCCATTGAAAAATTCAGCCCTTGACGACCGAATAACTTAAAGGCCTCTTTCGAGACTGATTCGTCGCAGGCGCCTAAAAAGCTGGTCGCGCCCTCGAGGATGGTCACCTCTGAGCCCAGGCGGCGCCAAACCGAGCCAAGCTCGAGTCCAATCACCCCGGCACCGATGACACCGAGCTTTTGAGGAACCGAATCAAACTGCAGCGCACCCTCGTTGTCGCTGATTAACACCTGGTCGACCTCAACTCCAGGCAGATGGCGGGCTTTTGAGCCAGTCGCAATAATCACATGACGAGCTTCGACCAACTCGGACCCGGCCTCGCCCAACACCTCAACCCGATACGCGCCGTCTTCGGCGGCGACAAAACGTGCGTGGCCTTTGAGCCACGTGATCTTGTTCTTGCGGAATAAAAACTCGATTCCCTTGGTCATTTTGCTGACCACTGAGTCTTTACGCGCCATCATTTTCGCGATGTCGATCTTGGCTTCTTTAACCGAGATGCCATGATCACCGGCATGCGATTGAATCTCTTCAAACGTTTCGCTCGATGCGAGTAGCGCCTTAGACGGAATGCAACCGACGTTTAAACACGTACCACCCAGGGAAAGCTCACCATTTGGCGCCCGCCACTTCTCAACGCAGGCAACCTTGAATCCGAGTTGTGCGGCACGGATCGAGGCGATATAGCCCGCAGGGCCAGCCCCGATCACGAGGACATCAAAATTTTGCGACATCGCGCGAACTCCAGTGCAAATTTGACGGGTCGGGCGACCAATTAAAGATCGAGCAGCAACCGGGCTGGATCTTCCAGCGCTTCCTTCATCGCCACGAGACCTAACACCGCTTCGCGGCCGTCAATGATCCGGTGGTCATACGACAACGCCAGATAATTAATCGGACGCACCACGACCTGGCCGTTCTCGACTACAGCCCGATCCTTGGTGGCATGCACACCGAGAATTGCAGCCTGAGGTGGATTAATGATCGGAGTCGACAACATCGAACCAAATACGCCGCCATTACTGATCGAGAAGGTGCCACCGGTCATCTCTTCGATACCGAGTTTCCCCTCTGCCGCCTTCTTGCCGTACTCAGAGATCGTCCGTTCGATTTGCGCAAAGCTCAGCTGGTCTGCACCACGAATGATCGGCACCACCAAACCGCGGGGCGAACCCACCGCAATCCCAATATCAAAATAACCGTGATAGACGATGTCACTACCGTCCACCGATGCGTTCAAAACCGGATACTTTTTGAGGGCCGCAACCGCCGCTTTCACGAAGAAACTCATGAACCCGAGTCGGACTCCATGCTCTTTCTCGAATCGCTCAAGATACTTCTTGCGCAGATCCATGACCGGCTGCATGTTGACTTCATTGAAAGTGGTCAAAATCGCATTCGTTGCCTGCGACTGAAGTAGACGCTCGGCAATTCGGGCGCGCAATCGCGACATCGGAACGCGCTGTTCCGGACGTCCCTCCAGCAATTTGGACGGATCAAGCGCGGCGCGCACCTCGGGGAGGCTGGAACCGGGGACGCCAGTCGGAATCGCCGAGGACGCTAGAACGACTGGTGCCTGGCTCAATGCCGAGGTCACATCGCCCTTCGTGACCCGACCATCCCGGCCGGATCCAACAAGCGATTGGGCACTCAACCCATTCTCTGCCAACAACTTGGCCGCCGCAGGCATGGCGATGTCGCCGTGCTTGCCGCCTACCGGCACAGCGGCTTGCGCCTGACCGGTAACTGACACGGCTGGAGAAGACACGGCCGGCGCTGAACTGGCCGAAGTGGCCAAGGCGGCTGTGGTAGAGGCCGTCGCGGTGGCCTCGGTATCGATGCGGGCAATCAGTTCACCGGCGACGACTGTTCCGCCGTCCCCTTTCAACAGTTCGACGAGGACCCCGGCAGCCGGCGCCGGCAACTCAAGAACGACCTTATCGGTCTCAATGTCGATCAGGTTTTCATCCCGGGCGACTGCGTCACCGACCTTTTTGTGCCAGTTCAGCAAGGTCGCTTCAGCGACGGATTCGGATAGCTGAGGGACGATTACTTCAATCAATGCCATTTTATTTAATTGTTCCTGGGAGGATTAATCACCAAAACCGTCGGCTTCAAATAACCATCAACCGGCTTTCTTCGCTCGGGTTCTTCCGGTTGTCGATTTAGAGTTCGGCTCACCCAGCGCCGCGTTCAGCAGTGCGGACTGTTGAGCATAGTGTTTGTCGTAATAGCCAACAGCTGGCGAAGCCGACGCTGGACGTCCGGCATAGCTGAGATGTTGTTCTGGCGTCAAAGCCGCTTGGAGATACGGCTGGATAAAGGTCCAGCTACCCTGATTCTGGGGTTCATCCTGGCACCAAATAATCTTGGTTGCATTCGGATACTTTCGCAGTTCTTTCGCGAGTGCGGCTTCCGGGAACGGGTAGAGTTGCTCAATCCTCACCAGTGCAACGTCGGTCAATTCACGTTCGCGGCGAGCCAGCGCTAGGTCGTAATAAGCCTTACCGGTTGAAAAGACGACCTTCCGAACCTTCGAGGCATCGAGTCCCGGAGCCGGGTCGGCCATGATGGTGTGAAACTCACCGCGTGCGAGTTCAGATAACAACGAAACCGCTTCCTTGTTGCGCAACAGCGATTTCGGCGTCATCACCACAAGCGGCTTGCGGAAAGGGCGAATCATCTGCCGACGTAACAAATGGAAGATTTGCGCCGGCGTTGAGGGCTGGCAAACCTGCATATTGTTTTCGGCACAAAGCTGCAAGAACCTCTCGAGTCGGGCCGAGGAATGCTCGGGTCCCTGTCCCTCGTAACCATGTGGAAGCAACAACGTGAGACCACATGCACGGCCCCATTTGGTCTCGCCCGATGCAATAAACTGGTCAATCACGACCTGTGCGCCGTTGGCAAAATCGCCAAACTGCGCCTCCCATATGACCAATGTGTTGGGCTCAGCCGAGGCATACCCATATTCAAAACCAAGAACCGCTTCTTCAGACAAAACCGAATCGATGACCGTAAAGACACCTTGCTTCGGAGTCACGTTCTGAAGCGGAATATAGGAACCCGCATCCCACTTCTCGCGATTTTGGTCGTGCAAAACCGAATGTCGGTGCGTGAACGTGCCACGCCCACAATCTTGCCCGGACAGGCGCACGCCATAACCCCCTGCGACCAGCGAGGCAAAGGCCAGGTGCTCACCCATCCCCCAGTCGAGAGGCTGGTCGCCCCGTCCCATCGCACGGCGATCGGCAACAACCTTTTCAACCAGAGGGTGCAATTTGAAACTGTCTGGGATCGACGTGATGCGGTCGGCCAACCGATGAAGCTCCGCCATCGGAATCGCCGTATCCGCTTTGTCGGTCCAGGCACGGTGCAGGAACGGCTCCCAATCGACCCCAAATTTGCCCTTGTAGTTGGACAACACCGGATCAAACGTGTGGCGCCCCTGATCAAATGCAGCGCGAAGATCAAGCGCCATTTGATCCGCGAAACCCGCCTTGATCGCCGCTTGAGCAAGCAATTTGTCCGCGTAGAGCTTGCGCGTGCCCGGATGTTGACCAATCTTCTTGTACATCAGCGGCTGAGTGACGGCCGGGGTATCCTGCTCGTTATGACCGAGTTTGCGGAAACAAATAATGTCGACCACGATGTCTTTCCCGAACTGCATCCGGTAATCGAGAGCGATCTGGGTAGCGAAAACGACCGCGTCGGGGTCGTCACCATTCACGTGCAAGACCGGCGCCTCAATCATCTTGACCACATCGGTGCAATACAAGGTTGAGCGCGAATCCCTAGGATCACTCGTCGTAAAACCAATCTGATTATTGATCACGACGTGAACCGTCCCGCCGGTTCCGTAATATCGGGTTTGGGCGAGGTTAAGGGTTTCCATCACGACACCCTGGCCAGCAAATGCGGCGTCACCATGGACCAGGATCGCGAGGGCCTGTTTGCCCTGACTATCACCCCGTCGATCTTGCCGCGCCCGCACCGAACCTTCGACCACGGGATTCACAATCTCGAGGTGACTTGGGTTGAAAGAGAGCGAAAGGTGGACCGGTCCACCCGGGGTTGAAATATCGCTCGAAAACCCCTGGTGATACTTGACGTCACCGCTCGGTAAATCGTCAGCGTGCTTTCCTTCAAATTCCGAGAACAAATCCTTGGGCATTTTGCCGAGAATGTTCACCAACACATTCAGGCGTCCACGGTGTGCGAGGCCGATCACAATTTCCTGGACGCCTTGCTCGCCGGCCCGCTGAACCAACTCATCCATCGCCGGGATAAAACTTTCTCCGCCTTCGAGGGAAAATCGCTTCTGGCCAACGTATTTGGTATGCAGGTACCGTTCGAGACCTTCGGCTGCGGTCAGGCGCTCGAGAATCCGGGTTCTTTTCTCGGCGGAAAATTGCGGCTTGGCCCGAGAGCTCTCGAGGCGCTCTTGCAACCAACGGCGATGCGTTTGATCGTTGAGATGCATGATTTCCGCGCCGATCGACCCGCAATAGGTCTCACGTAACGCATTCATGATGTCGCGTAAGGGCGCGTTATCAAAACCAAAAAATGTATTCGACGCGGAATACACGTTGGCGTGATCGCCTTCTGTAAAGTCGTAAAAACTGGTCTCGAGTTCGGGAATCCGCGGTCGCTCCTGACGCTTAAGCGGATCCAAATCGGCCCAGCGCGAACCCAGTGTCCGATAGGCAGCAATCAACTGCTGAACATGCACCTGGCGACGAGCGGTTGCCGCATCTCCACCCATCTGGCGGGGCTGCAAGGTTCCCTCGCGGGCCCGCTCGGCAAACGACTCCACCACTGGCGCATGGGCCACGTCGCGCGCGTTCGGGTTGGCGCCGGTGGCAGGGACCAATTGCATCTGGTCAAAATAAGTTCGCCAGCCGGGCGGCACCGATGTCGGGTCATCGAGATAAGACTCGTAGAGCTCTTCGACGTAGGGGGCGTTACCCCCAAAAAGGTAGGAATTTTCCTGAAACGCTTTCATGAACATCTTGTCTACCCCACCCGTCATTATGTTTACCGCTGGCCAATCGGAAGCACCTGGCGCCGGACATTGCCCTTGAACAACTGACGCGGACGGCCGATCTTCTGATCGGGATCAGAAATCATTTCGTTCCAGTTCGCAATCCAGCCAACTGTTCTTGCGAGCGCAAAAATACAAGTGAACAGATCGGTTGGAATTCCAAGCGCCTTCTGGACAATGCCGGAATAGAAATCGACGTTTGGATACAGCTTACGGGTCACGAAATAATCGTCTTCGAGGGCGACCTTCTCGAGCGTCATCGCAAGTTTGAACAGCGGGTCATCCTGCAGACCGAGTTCATTCAAAACTTCGTAGCAGGTCTCCCGCATCAACTTGGCGCGCGGATCAAAGTTCTTGTAGACCCGATGCCCAAAGCCCATCAGCTTGACGCCCGAATGCTTGTCCTTCACCTTGGCAATGAAGTCGCCAATCTTTTCGGCCCCGCCCTGCGCCTGAAGCTCATTGAGCATCAAAAGACAGGCTTCGTTTGCACCGCCGTGCGCCGGGCCCCAAAGCGTTGCCACACCCGCTGCAATACACGCGAATGGGTTTGCCCCGGACGAACCAGCCAAGCGAACGGTACTCGTGGAAGCATTCTGCTCATGATCGGCGTGCAGAATCAAAATCCGGTCCAGAGCCCGCACCAGGACGTCGTTGACCTTATATTCTTCACAAGGGTTTGCAAACATCATCCGCATAAAATTCGCGGAATAACCCAGGTCATTACGGGGATACACGAAAGGCTGACCAATCGAGTATTTGTAGGCCATCGCTACCAGCGTCGGCATTTTTGCGATCAGGCGAATCGCACTGATATACCGATGCTCGAGGTTATAAATATCGAGACTGTCGTGGTAGAACGCCGACATCGCACCCACTGACCCACACAGAACAGCCATCGGATGGGCATCGCGGCGGAATCCCTGAAAAAACCGGGTCATCTGCTCATGAACCATCGTGTGGTATGTCACGCTGGTGACAAACCGCGACTTTTGGTCCGCCGACGGCAGTTCACCATGCAGAAGCAGGTAACAGGTTTCGAGGTAGTCACAACTCACCGCGAGTTCCTCAATCGGATAACCGCGGTACAGCAACTCGCCCTTATCGCCATCGATGTAGGTGATCGCTGACTCACAGGCAGCGGTTGACATGAAACCGGGGTCAAACGTGAATTTTCCGGTCTGCGCGTAGAGCTTCCGGATGTCGATGACGTCAGGACCGATAGTCCCGCTGTAGACGGGGAATTCGGCCCCCGGACTGCCATCGGAAAAGGTGAGAGTGGCTTTTAATTCGTTTGACATCCCGAGTTTCCCCGTCATTAATGATTGAAACTAACCAGCGCGTCGCATTATGCCGCTCGGATCCGGTCGAGAACCGCTTTGATCCCCGCGTGATCGTACTCCGCCGACAGATCTTCACGGCCTAAAATCAGATCGAGCAACGCATTGTCGGACAGATCCATCAGGGTATCGACCGCCTGAACGTCGGAATCGGACAGCGTAGCCTCATGCCGATCCAGGAATCGGGTCATGATCAGATCGTTTTCGAGCATCCCGCGACGACAGCGCCAACGCAAACGGCGGCGGCGAATCGGATCCGCCTGGTGCGCGGCATCGATCGGATCCGCCCGGTGCGCGGACCCACCCAGGTTTGGGCCTTCAGACTGCACGACGAATCATCAGGTCCTTGATTTTCCCGATCGCCCGGGTCGGATTCAGACCCTTCGGGCAAACGTCCACACAATTCATAATGGTGTGGCAGCGGAATAGCCGGTAGGGATCTTCCAGATTATCCAGCCGCTCGCTAGTGGCCTGATCGCGGCTGTCCGCAATAAATCGATAGGCCTGGAGCAAACCTGCCGGGCCGACGAACTTGTCTGGGTTCCACCAAAACGACGGGCAACTGGTCGAGCAGCACGCGCACAAAATGCACTCGTAGAGTCCATTGAGTTCATCACGCTCCTCGGGGGACTGCAGCCGCTCTTTCTCGGGTGGCGCTGCATCGTTGATTAAAAATGGCTTGATCGAGTGATACTGCTTGAAGAACTGCGTCATGTCGACGATCAGATCCCGGATTACCGGCAAGCCCGGCAGGGGCTTCAGAACAATAGGCTCCTTCAGATCACGCAAATTGGTAATGCAGGCGAGTCCGTTCTTCCCGTTGATATTCATCGCGTCAGAACCGCAGACGCCCTCGCGGCACGAACGCCGATACGAGAGCCCTGGGAAAACGGTTTGTTTCATCCGCATCAGTGCGTCGAGCAACATCTTGTCGGTTGGCAACAGCTCAACCTCAAAATCCTGCATCGTGGGACGGGCATCCCGGTCCGGGTCGTATCGATAAATCGAAAAGCGCACTGTTCGGTTAGCAACAATTGCTGTACTCATCAAACTCTCCAGCCAAACATTCGGGCAAAAAAGGGGAACCCTGCTTAAAACGTGCGCGCCTTGGGCGCAAACGTCTCAACCGTCATCGGCTTCAGATTTACCGGCTTGTAGGACATGCGGTTGCCCTCGCTGTAGTACATCGAATGCTTCATCCACTGGGCATCATTGCGCTCTGAAAAATCACGGTGGGCATGCGCTCCACGGCTTTCTTTGCGGGCATCCGCCGAGATCATCGTGGCCTTGGCCGTCTCGACCAAATTGTCCAGCTCGAGCGCCTCGACGCGAGCGGTATTGAACACCTGGCTCTTGTCACCGAGGTGGACACGCTGCGACCGCTCTGCCAATTCAAGAATTCGAGAGACCCCTTGAGCCATCCGCTCCGATGAACGGAAAACTCCGCAATGCGCCTGCATTGTCTTCCGAATGTCGTTGGCCACTTCCTGAACGTTTTCGCCAGAACTTGTCCCATTGAGTTTCGCCAAACGGGCCAAGGAGAAATCCCCTGCTTCCCGGGGCACTTCTTTGTGGGGTCGGTTAGCGAGATGCTGGTCAACGATGTGCATCCCGGCCGAACGACCGAAGACCAGGAGGTCGAGCAATGAATTGGTACCGAGTCGATTCGCGCCGTGCACACTCACGCAAGCACACTCACCAATGGCGTAAAGCCCCGGGAGCACCGTCGAGGGATTATCGCCCTTTGGTACCACGACCTGGCCGTGGTAATTAGTCGGTATTCCGCCCATCTGATAATGAATTGTGGGCACGACCGGAATCGGCTCTTTAATGGGATCGACGTTCGCAAATTTAATCGCAATCTCGCGAATACTCGGCAGGCGCTTCATGATCGTCTCGGCGCCGAGGTGATCGAGCTTTAGCAGCACATAGTCGCCATCAGGACCACATCCACGCCCTTCCTGGATCTCCTGATCCATTGAGCGGGAGACGAAATCGCGCGGTGCGAGGTCCTTAAGAGTTGGCGCGTAGCGTTCCATGAAGCGTTCGCCGTGCTTGTTCAACAGGATTCCGCCTTCGCCACGCACGCCTTCAGTCACCAACACCCCGGCACCAGCCACACCAGTCGGGTGGAACTGCCAGAATTCCATGTCCTCGAGGGGGACGCCGGCACGGGCGGCCATCCCCATGCCGTCTCCCGTGTTAATGAACGCATTGGTCGAGGCTGCCCAGATCCGGCCGGCGCCGCCAGTAGCTAGGACCGTGGTTTTGGCCTCTAGCACCATGACCTCGCCAGTCTCCATTTCGAGAGCCACCACACCAACGACATCGCCATCGGCGTCCCGGATCAGGTCGAGTGCCATCCATTCCACGAAGAACTGCGTGCGCGCGCGGACATTGCGCTGATACAGCGTATGCAACATCGCGTGCCCTGTACGGTCTGCGGCGGCGCAGGCACGCTGAACGGGCTTTTCACCAAAGTTGGCGGTGTGACCACCAAAAGGCCGTTGATAAATCGTGCCATCCGGATTCCGGTCGAACGGCATCCCGAAGTGTTCGAGTTCATAGACCACCTGAGGTGCCATCCGGCACATGAATTCGATCGCGTCCTGGTCGCCGAGATAATCCGACCCCTTCACGGTGTCAAACATGTGCCAGTACCAGTTGTCTTCGCTCATGTTGCCCAGCGAAGCCCCAATCCCCCCCTGTGCCGCCACGGTATGGGAGCGGGTTGGGAATACCTTGGACAAAACCGCGACATTCAATCCCGCTTCGGCGAGTTGAAGCGAGCAACGCATCCCGGACCCACCGGCGCCAACCACCACCACATCGAACTTGCGACGCTGCAACCCATTAGCGAGTTTGGTTAAAACTTCAGCCATGTTCAAAGACTCCAGAGAATGATCACCAACCAGCAGCCATACCCCGCCAGCAGCAGAACGGTGCCTGCCTGAAGCGCGAGCCGGATTCCGGTGGGCTTGATGTAATCCATAAAGATGTCGCGAATTCCCACCCACGCATGGTAGAAAAGCGCCGCGCCCGCCAGCAGGGTGGAGACCTTCATAAACGGGTGCACAAACAAGGTGGCCCAGTTGCCGTAATTGAACTCAGGCAACCGCAGCACGGCAACGATCAAAATGATGGTGTAAATCACCATCAGGACCGCCGATAAACGCTGTAACAACCAACTGCCGATCCCGTAGTGGGCACCGGTCACAATCCTTTGCGTTGACATGTTTGGCTCCTAAATCAGTAGAGACCAAACAGCGAGCCGGCGACCACCAGGGTCAAGGCAAGGCTGATGGCAATAACCGCTTTGGCGGAATTTGCTGCGGATCCTTTCTCGAGGCCCACGTGGTTGTCGAGGAGGAGATAACGAATCCCGGCCACAAAGTGATGGCAAAACGCCCAAAGCATGGCTAGTAGCACCAGCTTTACAGCGGGGTGGGCAACTGCCGCCCGAAAGCGCTCAAAACCGAGTTCAGAAATCAGGCTTTCCTGAAACAACCAAAGAATGAGCGGGAGTCCAACCAAGAACAATAAGGAGCCGCTGATCCGATGCAGAATCGAGACAATCCCCGCGATCGGTAAGCGATAACCCAGAATCTGGGTGATATGAATGTTCCTGTAGACGGGACGCTTTGCGGCCTGACCAGCCATGGTGACTCCTCGGAACAGCAGGTAAAGCATCATATTTTGCAACCAAACCAGCCGACCGACCAACGACTTCCAGCGCACCGAGTGGGGCGGAAACCCAGACCTGACGCCATCGGGGGCCTGCAAGCCAACTTCTGCGACACCGGGTCGCACAAATGTGATCACCTTGCGGACACCTCCCTGTCGGTTCTAAAGTGGCGGCCAAGCGTATGCATTCCACTCCCTTCCCTCCACGAGCGCAGGCATGAACAAATCTCCAAAACGAGTTGCAATCACGGGCGCAGCCGGTCAAATCGGTTATTCGCTGCTTTTTCGGATCGCCAACGGTGATCTTCTGGGCAAAGACCAGCCCGTCATCCTCCAACTCCTCGACATCACCCCCGCGCTGGCCGCGGTGAAGGGCGTGGTGATGGAGCTTGAAGACTGCGCGTTCCCGCTCCTGGCGGGCGTCGTCATTACCGACGACCCCACTGTGGCTTTCCGCGACGTTGATTTCGCATTGCTGGTCGGTGCCCGGCCGCGCAGCAAAGGCATGGAGCGTAAAGATCTTCTTGAGGCCAACGGAGCGATCTTCACGGTGCAGGGCCGAGCGCTCGATCAGGTCGCCTCGCGCGATGTGCGGGTCCTGGTGGTTGGCAACCCAGCCAACACCAACGCCTACATCGCGATGAAATCTGCCCCGAGCCTGCCGAAAAAGAACTTCACCGCGATGTTGCGGCTCGACCACAACCGCGCCCTGAGCCAACTCGCAGCTAAAGCTGCGTGTCCGGTCGCCTCAATCGAGCACCTCGCGGTCTGGGGTAACCACTCGCCAACGATGTACGCCGACTACCGCTTTGCGACGTCGGGCGGCCAGGCGCTCCCCGGAATCATTAGCGATGAAGCCTGGAATCGCGAGGTCTTCTTGCCAACCGTTGGTAAGCGCGGAGCCGCCATCATCGAGGCCCGCGGCCTGTCCTCGGCCGCTTCGGCCGCCAATGCCGCGATCGACCATGTCCGCGACTGGGCGTTGGGTACCGGCGATCGCTGGGTCACCATGGGAATCGCCTCGGATGGCTCCTACGGCATCCCTGAGGACGTCATGTTTGGCTACCCAGTGACATGCGCGAATGGTGAGTACCACATCGTTCAAGGCCTCGAGATCGATGAGTTCTCGCGTTCACGGATCAACATTACACTGGCCGAACTCGAAGAAGAGCGTGCCGGTGTCGCTCATCTTCTGAGCTAAATCTAGCGCGTACTCCTGTAGACCATTGAGCACTCGATCCACGGTCGCCCATCCCAACGACGTCTTGCTGGATGGCGGGCGCGACCATCGCGTCCTGCCCTCGGTCGACCACTATTGCGGCACCGAGGCCCGAATTGCGAAGGCACTCGCCTTACAGGCGGCTTCGGCAGCGAGACCCTGGCCCACCTTTGATGTCACCGCCGACTGTGAAGATGGGGCGCTTGCCGGAGCGGAGGCCCAACAGGCTGATCTCGTGGGTTCAGCCATTGATTCAGACGCCAATCATTTCAACCGGGTTGGCGTTCGCGTGCACCCGCCAGGTTCTGTTTTTTTTCAAAGTGACCTTGAGCGCATTCTCAAGAAATCGGCCGACCGGGTTGCCTACATCACTCTGCCCAAGATCGACTCGGCCGATCAGTGCCGTCAGGCGATCGACGAAATTGACCGCCTGACAAATCGACATGTCACGACTCGCGAGGGCAAAATCCCGGTGCACGTGTTGATCGAGAGCCCCTTGGCATTGCGCGATGTCGACGCCATCGCCCAACATCCGCGGGTCGAATGCCTTTCATTCGGTCTGATGGATTACGTCAGCGCATTTCAAGGAGCGATCGCAGATGACGCCATGACCAGCCCAGGGCAGTTCGAACATCCACTGGTCCGCGCGGCGAAAATTCAGGTTTCGCTGGCCGCCCATGCACACGGAAAGGTCGCGTCGCACAACGTCAGCATCATTCTTGACGCGCCCGAACTGGTGGAGGGCGAAGCCCGTCGAGCCGCTGACGAGTTTGGCTTTACCCGAATGTGGAGCATTCACCCAGCTCAAATCGCCGTCATCTTGCGTGGCCTTGCCCCATCGACCCGCCTGATCGGCGAGTCTGCTGACATTCTTCTGGCAGCCCGCGCCGCGTCGTGGGCACCCGTGTCGTGGTCAGGGCGCCTGCACGATCGCGCCAGCTACCGGTTTCATTGGCAGCGTCTGCGCCGGGCCCATCAGGCGGGTAGTCCAATCCCGCCTGCGGCCCAGTCTGCTTTTTTCTGATCAACGATGATCACCCGCAACCCCAATAGTCTTGTTCGGGTTGCGTCTCTGTGCGTCAGCGCTCTGCTGATCATCGACGGCACAGGATGCGCATGGCGTCGTTCGAATCCTGCGGCGGCAAATGGTTCGACCTCTTCGCCGGGAGCTGCGCCATTGTCGGCTTCGGTCACAGCGCCAGCACCAGTGAGTCAGGGCGGCGCCCCCGTGCCGCCAGCGAGAGGGCCAAACAACGCACCACTTTCTGGTCCCCCGATCCCGAGGAATAGCGATAGCACCCCGAGCAGCACACCCACAGGGACACCGTCGAGCCAAGTCCTGATTCCTGCGGAAACCGCAGCGGCGCCAACGCCCGTGACCGCCCTGCCCCCGCCAAAAATCGATCACCGAAAGCACGCAGGCAACTACCACTGCGATCACGGACGTTCAATGCGAATCGAGGCTGTTGCAGACCAGCCCGATGTCATTTTATTGACGTGGCAGGGAACACAACATCGGCTCGAACGGGTCCACAGCAATAGCGGTGCTGAACGCTTCGAGGAACTGTCGACAGGCTTGGTCTGGATTCTGATCCCTGGCAAAGCCATGCTGTTAAGCACGAGTCAGGGCCGCGCATTGGCCAACGAATGTCATCTTTGATGCAAGCCGTGCGAACCGCCTGCTATGGCAACCCCAAAAACCTGCCCGAACCTGACCAGGTCCTATCCGACATCGCCGATTATGTTCTTGAGTTTGAAATCAACAGCGACTTGGCGCTCAGAACGGCTCAAGCCTGCCTGATTGACACGCTGGGGTGTGGTCTCGAGGCGCTCGAGTACCCGGAGTGCACGAAGCTTCTGGGTCCGATAGTCCCTGGAACGATCGTCCCCAATGGCGCACGGGTGCCCGGTACTCCATTTCAACTTGACCCGATCAAAGCGGCATTTGACATCGGCACCACCATCCGCTGGCTCGATTTCAATGACACCTGGCTTGCCGCCGAGTGGGGACATCCGTCGGACAATCTCGGCGGCATTCTGGCGACTGCAGACTGGCTGAGCCGAACCGCCGTAGCGGCTGGAAAAGTGCCGCTCACCATGCGCCAGGTGCTCGACGCAATGATCATGGCGCACGAGATTCAGGGCTGTCTCGCGCTTGAGAACGCATTCAATCGGGTTGGTCTCGATCACGTGATACTGGTCAAGGTTGCGTCGACCGCCGTCGTCGGAAAGCTGCTCGGCCTCGATCGAAACTCACTCATCAATGCCATCTCAAATGCCTGGATTGACGGGCAAGCGCTGCGGGCTTATCGGCATTCGCCGAACACCGGATCGCGAAAAAGTTGGGCAGCCGGCGATGCGACCAGTCGCGCAGTACGCCTGGCCCTCATCGCCAAGACCGGCGAAATGGGTTACCCAACGGCGCTTTCTGCCAAGGAATGGGGTTTCTACGACGTTCTGTTCAAAGGTAATGCGTTCAAGTTCCAGCGACCGTACGGAACCTACGTGATGGAGAACGTCTTATTCAAAATTTCGTACCCTGCCGAATTTCATGCGCAAACAGCGGTCGAATGTGCGATAACTCTGCACCGCCAATTGGCCGCTCGAGGTCAGTCAGCAGCCGACATTCAGTCCATCACGATTCGGACACATGAGGCCTGTCTGCGCATAATCGACAAACAAGGGCCCTTGAGTAACCCCGCCGATCGGGACCATTGCATTCAATACATGGTCGCGGTCGCGCTGCTTTTTGGTCGCTTGAATGCGGCTGACTATGAGGAGAGCGTTGCTGCGGATCCACGAATCGATGCGCTGCGCGAGAAAATTCGATGCGTCGAGGATCTTGCGTTCACGCGGGACTATCACGATCCGAATAAGCGATCGATCGCCAATGCCCTAGCCGTGCGCCTTGATGACGAAACCGAATTGTCAACGGTCACTTGCGAATACCCGATTGGTCATGGGCGTCGACGTGATGAGGGGATCCCCATCCTGATCGACAAATTCAAGACTAACCTTGCCAGGCGCTTCCCATTGAAGCAACAGCATCGAATTCTTGATATTTCGCTGAACTTGGATGCCTTGTGTGCCACGCCAGTGAACGAATACGTTGATCTCTACGTGATTTGACCTTGCTCAAATAATGATTCAAAAATCCGAGATTACCCCAGGGCTTGAATCGGAATCCGAGCTCGAGTTGACCTAAGTAAGAAAGCACGCGGCGGCTCGCAGCACCTGGGTCAGCGTCGTCGTAAATCTCTTTTTGAGCGGCGGACAGGTAGCCGCCGGCGTGTTCACGCATTCGTACGGGTTGATTGCCGACGGCATCCATTCGATGACCGGTCAACTGTCAGACGCGATCGTCTTGCTGGCTAACCACGACAGCCACCAGGAGGCGGATTCTCAGCACCCCTATGGGCGCCATCGCTTCGAAACGGCTGCATCCCTCGTCTTGGGGATCCTACTGTTGATGGTCGGCGGCGGAATGATGTTGAGGTCCGTCCAGTCGGTAAAGGATCCGAGCACGATCGCTACCGTCAGTCAGGTCGCCCTCTGGGCGGCAGGGGTCCGATTGCTGCGCTGATTGTTGACCTGATGATTACTAGGCTGGGCGCTAATTTTGGCTGGGAAGGCCTCCATGGCCTTGTTGATCGCGCGGCCAACGATGCGGGGGTCACTGCAATAACCGAGACTCTCCGCTCCACGCCTGACGTGCGCGAAATTCACGACTTGCGAACCCGCAAAATGGGCGACCTGATTCAGGTTGATGTGCACCTCAGCGTCGATGGGCATCTGACCGTTGTAGAGGGCCATGAGGTCGAGCGCGAATAGATCGTTTAGGATGAGGCCCGACGCAACACCGCGAACATACTCATGTGGCGAATCCTGCTGGTTGCAATCACGATCAACTCTCAGGCCGCAACGCCCGACCGCAACTTCTCTCTCGATCCCAAGCAGCAGTCCGCCCTTGGTGTGACCCTCACCACCGTCCAGATCGCAAAATCTGAACCGCTTCAGGCAAGCGCAACGGTAACCGTGCCCACCGGGCGCGAAGTCGCGGTCACGGCGCCCTATCCCGGGCAGATGGTTCGTATTTCCGCAGGGATCGGTGACACGGTCAAGGCCGGCGCTCCGTTGGGGCAATTCGTCAGTCCGAGCGCTGGCGATGCCCGGCGCCTGCAACAGGAGGCTACGATCGAATCTAGACTGGCCCAGTCGGTTCTCGATCGCGAACAGGCACTCTTTGAGGATGGACTGATTCCAGCAGCAAGAGTGCAAGCTGCGCGAGCCAAAGTCGAAGCCGCCCAAGCGGTTGTACGCGCTCGAGAAGCCGAAGTGAACGCATCTGGAATGCAGTTCGAGAGCAGCGTTTCGCGAAAGAGGGGCGAGACTCCAAGTGGGGTTGCGGCGGGCTATGCGACGGGCTCGTTGCGAGCTCCGATAGCCGGAGTCATCACTGAGGTCTTTACGCCAGTTGGACAGCGCGTCGATGCCGGCGCGGTTCTGTTCCGTCTGGTCGATGTCAGCCAATTGCAGCTCGACATTCAACTGGCACCAGAGAAGGCCGCCCTGCTCAAGGTGGGGGACGCCGTTACGCTACCTCAACGACAAGCTAACGCCGTCGTGACCGGAATTAGTCAGGCCGTTGATAGCAGTCAGCTTGCTCGTGTCCGGGCGCGAATCCAGTCTCACGGCAATCTGCAACTCGGCGAATTGCTCAGCGTGCAGGTTCACCCGGGCGTCCGCAAGGCAGGCGCGGGCTGGACAGTGCCGTCGCGGTCCCTCACTCAGTGGCAGGGTATGCCCGTTTTGTTCGTGGCCACGTCGACCGGATTTTCAGTTAAATCGGTAGAAGTCCTCAGTTCAAACGACGACACCAGCGTGGTCGCCGGGCCGCTGAGCGCAGACAGCAAAGTCGCACTGAGCGGGATTGCCTCTCTGCGGGCGCTTTTGCAGTCTGGACGCTGATGGTGGCTCGGCTGTTGGGTTTTGTGCTGCGCCATCGAAGCCTCACGATCATGCTTGCTCTCGTTCTGACAGGGGCTGGCATTCAGGCCTGGCTCAATTTGCCGATTGACGCATTTCCAGAGATTTCGCCGATACAAGCGAAGATCATTCTGAAAAGCCCCGGAATGACACCCGAGGAAATTGAGCAGCGAGTTGTCCGGCCGATCGAACTCGAGTTGCTGAGCATTCCAAACAAGCGGGTTGTTCGCTCGATCTCCAAGTACGGCATAACCGACATCACGGTCGAGTTCACCGAAGGCGTCAATCTTTACTGGGCGCGCCAGCAAGTTGCTGAGCGGCTAGCGGGCATCCTTCCCGAATTGCCCCATGGCGTGACCGGCGGTCTTGCTCCAATCACAACGCCGCTCAGTGACATGGTGATGTTCACGCTGGATGGCGACGCATTCAGCCTGGCTGAAAAGCGTCGGGTTTTGGACTGGATCATTCGACCCGCGCTGCGGACCTTACCAAACGTAGCCGAAGTTAATTCGCTCGGGGGCGAAGTGCAGTCCTTCGAGGTCATCCCCAACGTGCCCCGAATGGCAGCGCTTGGCGTTTCCTTGGCCGACCTGCGTCAAAGCCTGATGAAGAACAACGCCAATGACGGAGCGGGGCGAATTGAAGCAGGCGAGGAAGCGCTTGTGGTGCGGGTCGAAGGCGCGATCCAGTCCCTTGACGATATCCGCCGGATCCGATTAGCGACCTCGTCCAATCAGACTCACGTTTTTCTGGACGATGTCGCCACTGTTCGCATGGGCGCGCTCAGCCGACTGGGCGCGGTCACCCAGGATGGCCGCGGTGAGACAGTTCAGGGCATTGTCATTGCGCGCCGCGGGGCCAACGCCCGAGCCATGGTTGCAGAAACGACCCAGCGCCTGACGGAACTTGAACCGCGACTTCCCGCGGGAATGAAAATCAACGTCTTTTATAACCGTGCAGACCTGGTCGCGCGGGCGACCGGCACCGTGCTGAATGCACTAATGGAAGCTGCAGTGCTCGTGGCAGTGATTCTGGTCCTGTTTTTGGGCGGTTTCAGAGCGGCACTTGTCGTTGCGATCTCACTACCGCTGGCGCTCTTGATCACTTTTTTGATGATGCAATATTTTGGGTTGACCGCCAACCTGATGAGCCTTGGTGGACTCGCAATCGCACTCGGAATGCTGGTCGATGCCTCGATTGTTGTGGTCGAAAACATCGAGGCCGAAATGGGAAAGACCGAAATGGGAAAGACCGAATCGGTGCGAACTCAATCGGATAACACCAGTGACGCTGACATCGCCCAGGGCGCCGTCATGGCAGCGGTCGGGCAGGTTTTCAAGCCAGTCGCCTCAGGCATTCTGATTATTTGTATCGTTTTTCTGCCGCTTTTGACCCTTGAGGATCTCGAGGGCAAGCTCTTCGCGCCGGTCGCCATCACGATCGTCATGGCATTGCTGGCGTCGCTCGTCATTGCATTCACTGTCGTGCCAGCACTTGCATCAATTTTACTGCGCGGCGCCGATGAAGAGCCGCGCTTGATGCGGCTGATCGCCTCTGGATATCGATGGATGCGCACCCGGCTTTGGAAGTTCCCTGGAACCTTGTTGGGCGTTTGTGGACTACTCCTGATGGGAGCGCTCTGGGTCTACCAAGGCATCGGCAAGACCTTCATGCCGACCCTCGATGAAGGCGACATTCTGGTCCAAGTCTACAAGCTGCCATCGATCTCGCTCGATGCCTCGACCGCTATGGATACCCGATTGCAACAGGCCATCCTTGCCCAAGTGCCAGAGGTGCGATCGATTGTGGCCCGAGTGGGTTCGGATGAAATTGGCCTCGATCCGATGGGACTTAATGAGACCGATACCTACCTCGTCCTAAAACCTCGGGCAGATTGGCAAGGGAGCAAAGAAGACATCATCGAACGACTCCGCGGCGTGTTCGAAGCCTTTCCCGGCATCGTGATCGCGTTTACCCAACCGATTGAGATGCGCGTTTCTGAAATGCTGACGGGTTCGCGCGGCGACGTGGTGATCAAAGTCTATGGTGAGGACCTCGCGAATCTGAGAGAAACGGCTCAATTGATCGCCCAGCAGGTTCAAAAGGTGCCGGGCGCAACCGAAGTGATCGCCCCCAAGCCCGAGGGCTTGCAATACCTTTCGGTTGTCATCAATCGATCCGTCGCAGGCGAGGCCGGCTTTGACATCGAAACCCTCCAGCAATCATTCAAAAATCTGATTGAAGGTGAAGCACTCGGGATCGTTCTGCGCAATGGCATTCGGCACCCCCTGACGCTCAAGGGCGCAGATTCGATCCGGCACAGCCCAGAGGGCTTCAAGAGTCTGCGCCTTGTTGCCCCAGACGGGCGATCTTGGGCGGTTGGAACCCTCGCGAGCGTCCGATTACAGGATGGTCCGATGCAGATCGATCACGAACAAGGCGCACGACTCATCAAAGTCCAGGCTTCAGTCGAAGGGCGCGATCTCACCGGTTTTGTGGCGGATGCTCAGCAGGCGGTCAAGGCCCTACCCCTCGCGAAAGAAATCGAAATTCAGTGGGGAGGTCAGTTCGAAAACCAGCAGCGAGCGGCGGCGCGACTGGGCCTGGTCATTCCGGCGGCGATGATCATGATCTTTATCATCTTGACTCTTAGTTTTGGATCCGTCATCCAGGCTGGCATCATCTTTTTGAACATCCCATTCGCACTGGTCGGCGGCGTCTTCGCATTGGCCCTGTCAGGCGAATATCTGTCGGTACCGGCCTCGGTCGGATTTATCGCCCTGCTGGGAATTGCTGTGCTGAATGGCGTCGTCATGGTGACCCATTTCAATGAACGACTGGCATCGGGCGAAGCCCTTGAAGTGGCCGTTCTTAGTGGGTCCGAGCGTCGGCTTCGACCCGTGTTGATGACTGCGATAATCACAGGTCTGGGCATGATCCCACTGCTGTTTGCCAGCGGCCCCGGCTCCGAGATTCAGCGCCCTCTAGCCGTTGTGGTGACGGGTGGAATCCTGACCTCGACCCTTTTGACGCTCCTCGTACTTCCAATACTGTTCAAGCGTTTTGGCTCCGCCAAGTCATTCTCAGACTTATTCAAGTCATGAAAGGTGTAAGCGCGCTGTTCAAGTTCGTCCTTCGGGTGATCTCGATCGTCCTGGTGAATTCGGTGTTGCTGACAACACCGGTCCCGACGCATGCCCAGGAGGAGGTCCTACCCTTTCTTCCCGACACCAGCGTCGTCAAGGACAACCTCTTGAATAGCCCCGGTATCGCGAGTGCGCTGGCCAAACGCGAAGCGCAACGCGAGCGGGCCAAAGGCATTCAGGCTGGTCATGCTGAATTTACGGTTCGTAGCAATATTCAGAGTCGACGCGCTGGTTACCCGGAAGGCCGATCGACCGAATCGATGATCAGTCTCGAGCGCCCACTCAGGCTATGGGGGAAGAGCACGCAAGACACGGCGCTGGCATTACAAACCGAGACCGTTGCAGGCATCGAGTACACCGATGCCCTACATGAGGCCAGCCGTGAACTGCTCAAGCAATGGTTTGTTTATCTGCGAGCGCTGGCAGAGCATCGCAATGCCATGCTGAATCTTGAATACATTCAGCAACTTCAAAAGCAAGTCGAGCGACGGCTTCATCGCGGCGAATTGGCCCAACTCGACCTGACCCTGGCCGGAGCCGAACTATCCCGGGCAGAAGCTGTACGCAACGCGTCCGAGGCCCAACTGGCTGGAATTCAGGCAGTTCTTAAGCGTCGATATCCAACGATTGTTCTGCCACCCGCGATACCCAACGCCCCGATGCCACCAATGCCTCAAGGCCTAGAGACCCTCAGAGAATCGTTCCTCACGCGAAACCACGAACTTAATTTGCTACGAGCCGAGACCCGGAGGCTACAGCTTCTGGCTCAAAGACTCACCCTGGAGCGCACTCCAGACCCGACACTGGGGATATTTACCGCGAACGAACGCGGCGGGGCCGAGCAGGTTTCGGGGATCTCTCTCTCATTCCCAATCGCGGGACCGGCGCGCACCGCCAATGCGAGGATGGCCATTGCGGAGGCACAAAGCCTGGAGGCCCATGCTCAACAGGTGGAGCAATCGCTGGCGGGCGGATTTGATGCCCTTTGGGCGCAGTTGATACACAAGCGGTCCGCCGCGGAGAATCTCAATCAGGCTGCACAAAAACAGTTAGCCGCTGCAGAAAAATCGCGCAAGGCCTTCACACTGGGTGAATACACTCTGACTCAAACGCTCCAGGTCAACCGCACCGCGAGCGAATATCGCCATTCGGCCCAGACCATGCAACTCGAGGTCGTCGAATTGGTAGCATTGCTGTGGCTCGACCTTCATGAGATCTGGGATCTTGATTAATCAACCTGTGACTTCGCTGGATGATCGCGCAGATGAGGAGCGCGCGGATGAGAGGAGCACGACGCCAACGAGGTCGACACTCGCCAAGCCCACCATCTCCGCTCTCGCCCTGAGCGTCAGTGCGTGTGGGGGGGGAGCCGATTCAACCCCCAGCCCCATTAATTCAAACCTACCGTTTTCGCCAACGGCCAAGGCAACCGAGACTCAGGCCTCACGATTCCTGGCCCAGGCGAGCTTGGGCGCAACACGTTTGGACATCGCCCGCGTGCGCGAGTTGGGCTATGCCGGCTGGGTTAATGAACAACTGGCCATGCCAGTTGTGTCCAGTCGATGGGAGTGGCTTAAATCAAAAGGCTATGACGCAGCCGCTAATAAATTCAATACCACGGGTTTTGATAACGTGGCCTGGCGCTGGTTGATTTCTTCGCCGGACACCCTGCGTCAGCGGGTGACATTCGCCCTGTCCGAAATCATCGTGATCGGCGTTGACGGGCTCGATAACACCGGCGGATGGAAGGCCTTTGGCGGCGCAGCCTGGCTCGACATGCTCGATGCCAATGCGTTTGGAAACCTGCGAAACCTCCTGCAGCAAGTGAGCACGTCGCTGCAGATGGGCGCCTTTCTGACGTTCAGAGGCAACGCCAAAGCATCCGCAACGACGGGCGCGGTCCCGGACGAAAACTACGCTCGCGAATTGATGCAGCTATTCATGATTGGGCTGGTTGAGCTTAATCTGGATGGCACCCCACGGCTGATCAACGGTCAGCCGGTAGAAACCTACGCCCAAACCGATATCTCGGGACTAGCTCGGGTTTTTACGGGTTGGGATATTGATTATGCAGGCGCGAACAGTGATATCCCTGATCATCTTCGCCGCCCCATGTTGCAGGTAGCCAGCCGCTATGAGACGGGTGCCAAATCCTTCTTGGGTCTGACAATTCCTGCGGGTACCGAAGCCACCAAATCCTTGACGATGGCCCTCGACCATCTCTA
>RFVZ01000600.1 GCA_009922405.1 Betaproteobacteria bacterium | reverse complement strand
TCCGCCGGCGGCCCTACCAGGTTATTCTTTTCGATGAGGTGGAGAAGGCCCATGATGATGTCTTCAACGTGCTGCTACAGGTGCTCGATGATGGCCGGCTGACGGATGGGCAGGGGCGGACGGTGGATTTCCGCAATTGTATCATTGTCTTGACCTCTAATTTGGGCTCTCAGGCGCTTTCGGAACTGCCGGATGGGGCGAATGTCGATGAGGCGCGGCCTGCGGTGATGCGTGCGGTGCGGGAGCGTTTTCGGCCGGAATTTCTCAATCGGCTTGATGAGGTGGTGCTGTTTGGCCGCCTGGCGCGGGAAAACATGGCCGCAATCGTTGATATCCAACTGGCGCGGCTGCGGTCCTTGCTGGAGGCGCGCCAGATCACGCTGGAGGTGGATGAGGCGGCGTTGGATTGGTTAGGCGAGGCTGGGTACGACCCGGTCTATGGGGCGCGGCCGCTGAAGCGTGTGATCCAGCGCTCTGTGCAGGATCACCTGGCCACATTGCTGCTTGAAGGCGGCGTTCACGATGGTGATGTGGTTCGCTTGGGGGCTGATGCGGCGGGCCTGACATTTTCTTGTGGCCGGGCTGCGGGCCTGGAGGCGGCCTAAAGCCTAGGTTTAAGGTGTTGTGGGTATTGAGTTGGTGGGGTGGTATGCGTCTTTTGCATGACGGTGGGGTTTACAGTTCTGTGTCGGTCCCATAGATAGCGCTCACCGACGAGGCGCCCCGCCAACCGGTTCTGCTGCTGAGAGGCGGTGGTGGTTGTGAGAGGCGTTTTGTTTGGTTTCGGTCTCCCTTGGATGGGTGCCTGATTTGGAAGCGAAGCTTCTGGGTCGGGAGGGCCGGATATGTTGTTTAAAAACCGCATCGGTTTTTCATGGAAGTTAAGAAGTAGCGTTGAGAGGCGCTTGCTTTTGACGGATGTGGAGGAGCTTGAGTGTTTTGCCCATGGAAGTGGGTGGGATGCGTGGCTGGCGCTGGCGTGACCTTATGGTTGTGTTGGGGTTGGTGGATGGCTTGTTTTGGTCTGTTGGGAGTGGGCGTTGTTGAGAGAGATAAGTCAGATTTGATTGGGGTTGGGGTTGTGCTTGATGGTTTGATGAACCTGAGAGTTTGATCCTGGCTCAGAGCGAACGCTGGCG
>RFVZ01000599.1 GCA_009922405.1 Betaproteobacteria bacterium | reverse complement strand
CTTTTCTTACCCTTGTTTTCACGGTGCCCTCGGGAATGCCAAGCTTGGCTGCCACGACCTGCGCGAAGGTTGTCTCGTGGCCCTGACCGTGGCTATGGGAACCAGTGAATACGGTGACTGTCCCCGTAGGATGTACGCGCACTTCGCCCGCTTCAAACAGACCCGCGCGAGCGCCAAGTGCCCCCGCGATGTTGCTGGGCGCCAAACCACAGGCTTCGATGTAGCAGCTGTAACCCAGGCCACGCAGCTTGCCCTGCGCCTTGGATTCCGCCTTGCGGGATGCAAAACCGGCCACGTCAGCGAGTTCAATCGCTTTGGCCAAATGCGCCTCGTAGTCACCCGTGTCGTAGGTTAGACCCACCGGGGTGGCATACGGGAACTGGGTGATGAAGTTGCGCCGACGAATCTCGGCGGGGTCCAGGCCCATGTCACGGGCCGCGGTCTCGACCATCCGCTCAACGAGGAAGGTCGCCTCTGGACGCCCTGCTCCACGATACGCATCGACGGGCGCCGTGTTGGTGAACACCGACTTCACTTCACAGTAAATGGCCGGGGTCTTGTACTGACCAGCTAGCAGGGTCGCGTACAAAATCGTTGGCACACAGGTCGAGAAGGTCGACAGGTAAGCACCCATATTCGCAACGGTGTGAACGCGCAGCGCAAGGAAGTGGCCCTCAGCATCCATCGCCAGTTCAGCGGTCGAAAGGTGATCTCGGCCATGTGCATCGGTCAGGAAGGCTTCGCTGCGGTCTGCGGTCCACTTGATGGGGCGGCCTACGCGCTTACTCGCCCAGACCAACGCGGTCTCTTCGGCATACAAATAAATTTTTGAACCAAAACCACCACCGACATCGGGCGCGATGACACGGACCTTCGATTCGGGAAGACCAAGCACAAACGCGCACATCAGGAGACGCTCGACGTGCGGGTTCTGGTTCGAGACGTAGAGGGTGTAGCTCTCGTCGTGCTTGGTGTATTGCGCATTGGCCGCACGCGGCTCCATGGCGTTGGGCACCAGCCGGTTGTTGGCAAAGCTCAGCTTGGTAACTTTCGCGGCATGGGTGAATGCCGCATCGACAGCAGCCTTGTCACCGTGACCCCAGTCATAACAGGTGTTGTGGGGCACTTCGTCATGGACCA
>RFVZ01000598.1 GCA_009922405.1 Betaproteobacteria bacterium | reverse complement strand
CCCTCTGCCATGCCAATAGCTCGCGCACAGCCGATGCGTTGTCCCTGGCGGCCGGCAACGGTCAAAGGGCCCTCACCCTGCGACGTGGTCGTGTATCGGCGGATACCCCGAGCGGCTTGCCGCCCGCCCTAGCCGCATTGGGACTTCGGATTCGACGCGGTAGACTGGTGTCGTCATGATTGGACGAATTAACGGCCTGCTGGTCGAGAAAAACCCTCCTCAGATTGTCGTCATGGCGCATGGACTTGGGTACGAAGTCGATGTCCCCATGAGCACTTTCTGCGAACTGCCGGCACTCGGGCAGGAAATCACCCTGCTGACGCACCTGGTGGTGCGCGAAGACGCGCAATTACTCTATGGGTTCTTGTCGGGCTCTGAGCGACAAGCGTTTCGGGCGCTGATCAAAATCAGCGGCGTCGGGCCACGGATCGCCCTGGCCGTGCTGTCGGGCATGACGGTTGAAGATCTAACGCAGGCCGTTGCAAACCAGCAAACCGGGCGACTACAAAAAGTTCCAGGTATTGGTAAGAAAACTGCCGAACGACTCTTGCTCGAACTCAAAGGACGGCTGGGCGATGCCCTCCCCGGAGCTGGTGGGGTTGGTATGGGCGCTGCGGATCCCTTGTCAGACACCCTGCATGCCCTCGTTGCACTTGGCTATTCCGAGCGCGAAGCGGATGCGGCTGTTCGCGCACTCGCCCCCGGACTGTCGGTCGACGATGGAATCCGGCAGGCACTTAAATCCCTGGCCCGGGGCTGATCATGACCCGTGAGTCATGACGTGAACGATGACGTAAAAGATGACCTGAGCCATGACGTGAGCACTGACGCGTGACTGACAAAGAAGCTGATAAAGGAGCCGAGCGGATCATCTCGGCGACGCGCGCCCATCCGAGCGAAGACGTCGTCGAACGTGCGTTGCGGCCACGCAGGCTCGATGACTACGTGGGGCAACCCAGAATCCGGGAGCAACTCGATATCTTTATGACCGCGGCGCGCGGGCGTTCTGAAGCCCTCGACCACGTGCTCCTGTTTGGCCCCCCCGGTCTGGGTAAAACCACGCTGGCCCATATCGTCGCCGCGGAAATGGGCGTGAATCTTCGACAGACGTCGGGGCCTGTTCTGGAGCGTCCGGGCGAT
>RFVZ01000597.1 GCA_009922405.1 Betaproteobacteria bacterium | reverse complement strand
GGATACCACGCCAACGCACCGCACCGGCTTTACCGATTTGGCGCAGGTTGTGCTCTTCATTACCGACTTCACCCAAGGTGGCCCGACAATCGACATGCACGCGGCGGATCTCGCCTGAGCGCAGACGAAGCTGGGCATACAAACCTTCCCGCGCCAGAAGCTGTACCGATGTACCGGCCGAGCGCGCCAACTGCGCCCCCTTGCCTGGCAGCATCTCGACCGCATGAATCGTCGAGCCGACCGGAATGTTGCGAATTGGCAAGGTGTTACCCGCCTTGATCGGTGCGGCTGCGCCCGAGATCAAGGTAGTGCCAACGGCCACACCGCGCGGCGCAAGAATGTAGCGACGCTCGCCATCGGCGTAGCACAGCAAAGCCAGATGCGCGGTCCGATTCGGGTCGTACTCAAGACGCTCGACTTTGGCCGGGATCCCGTCCTTGTCATTGCGGCGGAAATCGACCAGACGGTAATGCTGCTTGTGGCCGCCCCCACGATGACGCGTGGTGATATGACCGTTGTTGTTGCGACCAGCAGTCCGGTGCTGGCTTTCGACCAGCGCGGCGAACGGCGCACCCTTGTGAAGGTGCGGTGAAACGACTTTGACGACCGCACGTCGCCCGGCTGACGTTGGTTTGACTTTAACGACAGGCATCTTATTTCACCTCCGTGAAGTCAATTTCCTGCCCTGGGGCAAGACGCACATAGGCTTTGCGCACATCATCCCGGCGGCCGTGAAAGCGGCCGAAACGCTTGGCCCGGCCCTTGATGTTGAGCATGTTCACGGCGTTGACCTCCA
Source organism: Betaproteobacteria bacterium (assembly GCA_009922405.1). GTDB lineage: Bacteria > Pseudomonadota > Gammaproteobacteria > Burkholderiales > Burkholderiaceae_E > RFPW01. The sequence goes on along the minus strand of RFVZ01000597.1, from coordinate 344 downwards.
CCTTGAACAACAGTTCAACCGCGGCCTTGACCTCGGCCCGGGTGGCGTCGGGGACGACATGAAAGGCGATTTGGCCGACTTTTTCAGCCAGCATTGTGCTTTTCTCTGAGACGATTGGCCCGAGCAGGACCCGCAGCAGACGCTCCTCACGGTGCTGCTCCGCGCTGTGCCCGGCGACACTCTGTTGTGCGGCGTTCATCCGAGCATCTCCTCGAACTGGGCCAGTGCAGCCCGGGTGACGAGCACCTTGTCAAAATGGACCAGCGACATCGGATTGGCGTGGCGGGGTTCAACCACCGCCACGTTAGGCAGGTTGCGCGCAGCCAGGTAGAGGTTTTCGTCGA
>RFVZ01000596.1 GCA_009922405.1 Betaproteobacteria bacterium | reverse complement strand
CGCACCTCTGCGTGCCCTGCGGATTTGCGGCAGGCCTGCCAGTGGCGCTCAGTTTTGTGGGACCGGCTTGGAGCGATGCCCGGATTCTTGGACTTGGGTTTGCGTTTGAGCAAGCTACCAAGGCCTTGCGCTTCCCAAGCCTGGCCAACTCAATCCAGATTATTTAACAAAAAGGCGCAAACCCTCGAGCACCTGATCGGGCGCCTCACTCATGAGCTGGTGACCCACTGGCAATCGAAGCACCTGGGCCGAACGGGCCTGGTCGATGAGCGCCTTGGCACCCTTCGGCGGTGTCATCTGATCCGCGTCACCCAAAATGAACAGAATGGGACAGTGCACTCGAGCGATCGCGCGATCGGCCCCTTCGTAACGATCGCACGCAAGAAAGCCGGCATAAAACGGGTTGTGATTGGGGTTGGAGGCCAACACGCGACGCATGAGCGCCCGCCCTAACCCGGGCAACCAGGTCCCGGGCCCGAGGGCTGATGGGGGTGACGCAAGCCCTGAATATGAAAATCGGGTCACGAGGCGTATCGCTTCTTCGGGGGCCTTGACCGACGCCTCCAGTAATGGCTCCGATACGCGCATCGGATAAGCGGTGCCAAGCAACGCGAGGCGGTCGATACGATCTGGAATCCGACTCGCCGCTTCGAGCGCGATCAATGAGCCAAAGCTATGTCCGATCAACACGATTCGTTCAATCTGCATCGTATCAAGTAGTGCAATGACCGATCGCGCCGCTGCTTCGACCGAATCTGGGGGCGCACCCGCACTCCGATTGTGCCCTGGCAGGTCCGGTACCAAAACGTTCCAGCCGTGGTGGGCAAAATAGCGTGACTGCAAACCCCAGACGCTATGGTCATTCAACACACCATGGATGAAAAGCATGGTGGGTTTAGAGGAATCGAAGACGCGCCCGCCGGTGTAAACATAGAGCGGTTCGCCCTGAACTGTGATGATCATGAGGAAGCCCCCGACAGCGCACCCGACGCACCTGCCCGCTGCGCCGCCTTCAACGCCCGTTTGAGATCCTGAACCAGGTCCTCGGGATCTTCGAGCCCGATCGATAGCCGGATCGAGCCCGGTCCGATCCCTGCCGCCTGCAGTGCAGCATCGTCCATCCGAAAATGCGTGGTACTG
>RFVZ01000595.1 GCA_009922405.1 Betaproteobacteria bacterium | reverse complement strand
CTCCCAGTTGCCGCGCCCTGAATCACTGCCAGTGCCCTTTGAGTCAGTGTGTCCTTCGACCTTGATTGCGAAATTGGTCTCGCCGACCACTTTGCCGATGATGCGCATTAACCGGCGGATATGTTCGGCCAAGACCGTCCCGCCGCTGCCAAACATTGGACGGTTCTTCTCATCGACGATCTGGAGGCGCAGACCATCGGAGGTGATGTCCATCATCAACTGGTTTTTGATTTTTGATAGTTCGCCATCTGATTTAACCGCGCGTTCGATCTCGGCTTTAACCTGCTGCTGGGCCTGGGCGCTCTCTTTCGCTGCAGCGGCAGCAGCGCCCTGAGCGGCGCCCTGTGCACCCTGGCCCTGTGCCCCAGCAGCAGCCCCAGAGGTCGATCCCTGCGCGCCGCCCTTTTCGCTACCGACGCCGTCCTGCACTCCCTGGGTACTGCCGGGATTTTGGGACTTCGAATCAAATTGGAATTTGCGGGCTTCGTCGTCAGGCTCTTGAGCGGCCGTTGTCGATTTGCTGCGCTGCGTTGAATCGGAGTCGGCCTTCGCTTCTTGCCCCTGCGCATGCATCATGCTTTCGCCGCCGCCCTTAATGAGACGGGTTGCATCACCAGAGCCAGCACCACCATCCACCGCCACCCGCAAAGGGTTCTGGAAGTAGGCCGAGATTCCTGCCAAGTCACCGCGAGTCGTTGACCCTAGCACCCACATCAGCAGGAAGAACGCCATCATCGCGGTCACGAAGTCGGCATACGCGATCTTCCAGACCCCACCGTGGAAACCATGCCCGCCTTTCTTGACGCGCTTGATGACAATCGGGGCCTTGTCTTTGTCCTTCTCACCGGCCATTGAACGGGCTCCGTGCCATCAGCATAGTTGTTGTGAAAGGTCAGTTAATTGGGCTTTGAAGCCGGATTACTTGCCTTTGACCGCCTTCATGGCTTCGTCAAGTTCACGGAAGCTAGGGCGCTGATCCGAGAAAAGAATCTTGCGACCAAACTCCACCGCCGCCTGCGGCGTAAAGCCGTTGAGGTGAGCAAGAAGAACCGTCTTGGTCGCCAGGAATGCTTTGCCTTCGAGGTCGCCTTTCTGCTCGAGGGCTGCTGAAATCGGACCCACGAAGCCGTACGACAACAA
>RFVZ01000594.1 GCA_009922405.1 Betaproteobacteria bacterium | reverse complement strand
TTGGCGAAGAACCTGTTTTGCAGAATGTTCCGACTTATCAATGCCGTGATCCGGAATCACTCGCCTATGTTCTGGCCAACCTCGCTTCGCTCGTCGTCAAGGAGGTGCACGGGGCGGGGGGTTACGGCATGTTAATTGGGCCGACTTCCACTCGCGACGAGATCGAACAGTTCGCGCAACGTTTGCGCGCGACACCCGCGGCCTATATTGCTCAGCCAACGCTGGCACTTTCAACGTCGCCCACGTACGTTGAGTCTGGCGTCGCACCCCGCCACATTGATTTGCGGCCTTATGTTTTGTGCGGGCGTGAGATTTCGGTCGTGCCCGGCGGATTAACCCGGGTTGCGTTGCGCGAAGGGTCGCTCGTGGTCAATAGCAGTCAGGGTGGCGGCACCAAAGATACCTGGGTGTTGCAGGAAGCCTTACCCAAGGAGCGGTGATGCTGAGTCGAACCGCCGATCATCTGTTCTGGATGGCCCGCTACATTGAGCGGGCCGAAAACACCGCTCGCATACTTGACGTCAACGTCCAGCGCTCCCTGCTGCCGCAACCGCTTGCAACGATCGAAGCAGGTTGGCGTGGGACCCTCGAGATGTTCGAACTGATGCCCGCCTTCGAGAAGCAACACGCCAGTGCGAGCGGCGACGCAGTCTTGCAATTCATGATTCGTGATCGAACGAATCCGTCGAGTATTGTGAGTTGCATTTATGCCGCGCGCGAAAACGCGCGGGCCGTTCGCGGCAGCCTCACTACAGAAGTCTTCGAGACGCACAATCTAACTTGGCTGGAAATTCAGCGCCTGCTCGATGAGCGATTGCCCGAGCGTGATCCGGTTCAGTTTTTTGACTGGGTCAAATTCCGATCGCACCTCTCGAGGGGCGTCACCATCGGCACCATGCTGCGGGACGAAGCGCTGCATTTCACCCGGCTGGGGACCTTTCTCGAACGCGCCGACAATACCGCCCGACTGCTCGATGTGCGCTTCCACGGGAGCCGAACTGCTGCCTTGTCTACTGCTCGCGACGACTACTATCACTGGGCCGCGGTGCTGCGCTCTTGTTCTGCGTTTGAGATTTATCGTAAAGCGTATTCCGATGTCATTACGCCGGAGCGAGTGGCCGAACTGTTGATCCTACGATCT
>RFVZ01000593.1 GCA_009922405.1 Betaproteobacteria bacterium | reverse complement strand
GCGACCCGGGAAATCGGAATTTCGATTTCCGAGTTCACGTTGGCCATCGCCATTCAAAACCTGTCGTGGGGGGTTTTGCAACCGTTCGTTGGTGCCTTGGCCGGTAAATACGGGTACCGGCATCTGATGATGTCTGGCTCATTGCTTTATATCGTTGGACTGACTCTGCTTGCTTTTGCCCACGGCTTGCTTGAAGTTGTGATCGGCGCGGGGGTTTTGATCGGACTGTCGCTGTCCTGCACCGGTTCGGCCATGGCGATGGCCGTGGCAACCCGCAGCGTCACACCAGAAATGCGGAGCGCAACCCTCGGTGTGGTGACCGCTGCTGGCTCTATTGGCGCCCTGATTGCGGCCCCGATTGGACAAACCCTGTCGCAGGATTTTGGTTGGCGTATCGGCGTCCTGGGATTTGTCGCGCTGAGTGTATTTCTGATACCCGCGTCCTGGTATGGCTCCAAGATTGACGCGATTGCGCTCCCGCCGAGTAACGCGTTTGACAATAAAAAACCAGGCGCCGTCGCGCTTCAGGCCCTCAAGCACCCTCCGTTTGCGGTGATGACTCTGGCCTATCTTGTTTGCGGAATGCAACTCGTTTTTTTAACCACCCATTTACCCACCTATCTGGAAATCTGTGGACTTGATCCGATGCTGAGTGCGAAGGCGCTGGGTGTGATTGGCGGGTTTAACGCGATGGGAAGCCTCTTTTTCGGTTGGGCTGGCGGTCGGTACAACAAAATGCTTTTGCTGGGCATGATTTACATCCTGCGTTCCATCGGGTTAGCCGTTTATTTTTACAGTGCCCCAACACCTGATAGCACCCTGGTATTTGCCGCTTATATCGGATTTTTATGGCTCGGCGTCGCACCCCTCGTGTCTGGCTCAATCAGTGAAACGTTTGGGCTTCGTTGGCAAGCCATGCTCAGCGGGATCGCATTCATGAGCCATCAACTCGGCAGTTTCCTGGGCGCCTTTGGTGGCGGCGTCATTTACGATGCGCTTGGTTCTTATAATCTTGCGCTTCAGATTGGTGTAATCGTCGGCCTGATCGCGGGCTTGGCCCAGTGCATCTTTGCAGTCGCCTGGCCCAAAAACCCGCCCCTTATTCTGAATACCAGTGCCTGACGCGATGGACTCCCCGGGG
>RFVZ01000592.1 GCA_009922405.1 Betaproteobacteria bacterium | reverse complement strand
TTTTTCCAAGAAGTCCATCACATTGGAGAATGATGGACATGAGAACCAGCAAATACAGCGAAGAGCAAATCATCGGCTTTCTGCGCCAAGCCGAGGCCGGAATGCCAATCAAAGATATAGGGCGCAAACACGGCTTTAGCGATGCCTCCTTTTACAAGTGGCGCGCCAAGTACGGCGGCATGGACGCCAGCGAGGCCAAACGGCTGCGCGAGCTTGAACTGGAGAATGGCAAGCTCAAGCGCCTACTGGCCGAGGCGCACCTAGACATCCACGCCCTCAAAAGCGTCTTTGGCACAAAGCGCTAGCCCCACAAGTCAAACGCGAGGCCGTTCGCAGTATGGTGACTGAGCACCACCTGTCCGAGCGCCATGCCTGTGCCCTTGTGGGGCTAAGCCGAGACAGCTACCGCCATACCAGCGCACCCAGTGCGCTCAATATGCAACTGCGCGAGCACATCGTCCAGACTGCGCACGCCCACAGGCGCTGGGGCTACCGAATGATCCACGATGTACTTCGCCCCCAATACCCTGGCATCAACCACAAGCGGCTGTATCGCATCTACACCGCTGAGGCGCTGTCGATCAGAAAACGCAAAAAGACCAAGCGCATCGGGGTGCGCGTACCACTGGTGGCCGCGCTGGCTCTGAACCAAACCTGGAGCATGGACTTTGTGAGCGACGCAATCGCCAGGCCGGGCGCGGTATCTCGGCGCATCAAATGCCTCACGGTGGCCGATGACTTCAGCCACGAGTGTGTGGACATTGGCGTGGACTTCGGCATCGGTGGCCTGTACGTCACCCGGCTGCTGGACCGTGCCGCCACGTTTCGGGGCTACCCCAAGGAGGTCAGAACCGACAACGGACCAGAATTCACTTGCCGGGCATTTCTTACCTGGACCCAAAAGCACGGCATCAAACACATTCTGATTGAGCCTGGCAGCCCAACCCAAAACGCCTACATCGAGAGCTTCAACGGAACTTTCCGGGACGAGTGCCTCGATGAGAACTGGTTTGAGTCCTTGGAGCAGGCCAGAGGCATCATCGCCACTTGGCGAACCGAGTACAACGAGATCAGACCGCACAGCAGCTGCGCGCGTATGCCGCCTGCGACCTTCGCCGCCCTGAATCGCCAGTTAACTGGCGA
>RFVZ01000591.1 GCA_009922405.1 Betaproteobacteria bacterium | reverse complement strand
TGGGCGTTGCCCTTTTCCGAGGCAACGACTGGATTCGCCAGGGGCCGAGGATGATTGCGGTACTGCTGAGTTTTGGCGGCGTTGTGATGGTCTTGCATCCCACGCTTGAGCAAGACCAGTGGCTTGGCGGCCTTCTGGGTCTGGCATCGGGGGTCACGGCAGCGATGGCCTATCTGCAGGTGGCCTCATTGGGCAAAGCGGGTGAGCCCGAGGCTCGTACAGTTTTCTATTTTGCATTGGGCTCGGCGGCGCTCGGGCTGATTGGGATGGGATTCACCGGCGTCACGCCTTTGAACGCGCAGACTTGGTCGGCCGCCCTGTGGCTGATTCCGATTGGCGTTCTGGCCGGGTTAGGGCAGCTATGCATGACCCGCGCGTATAACCTAGGCTCAACGATCCTAGTCGCCAATCTTCAGTACAGCGCGATCCTTTTCGCGTCGTTCTATAGCCTGGTTCTTTTTGGCGATCAGATTCCGGCATTGGGATGGGCCGGCATGGCCTTGATTATTGTGAGTAACGTTGTCGGCTCAGTCCTTCAGGAGAAGGGCAGATCTGCGAGCGCAGCCAGCCGTTTATAAAGGTAGGAACGGGAGATTCCGAGCTCCGCAGCAGCCCGTTTTTTGTTGCCACCACAGCGCTGGAGTGCAGCCCGGATCAGGTTTTCTTCGACCCGTGTCAACGACTCGCTGACCGAATCGGGTTTAGTGGGGGTCTGTAAGTCGAAGTCAGCGGGCCCGATGGGGTCTGTTTCAGCAAAGATCGCGGCGCGCTCCACCACATGCATCAACTGGCGCACATTGCCGGGCCAATCCTGTTGCTGCAGCAACTGAATCGCGGCAGTCGAGAGCCTGCGGACCGCAACACCGTGACGTTGTGCGAAGCGCTTGAGCGCTTGTCGGGCGAGCGCAGGAATGTCTTCGAGGCGATCACGCAATGGGGGTAACGGGATCGTCACTGCGCTGACCCGATAGAACAGATCGAGTCGGAATCGGCCCTCATCAATCAGGCGCTGAAAATCCCGGTTGCTGGCGCTGATCAGACGGAAATTTGAGATCCGCGATCCTTGGCCGCCAATGCGTTCGTAACTGCCATCTTCGAGTACTCTAAGAAGCTTGACCTGCATCTCGAGTGGCATGTCGCCCAG
>RFVZ01000060.1 GCA_009922405.1 Betaproteobacteria bacterium | reverse complement strand
CAACTTCGGGGACGACCATAATTCGACGCCGTGATCCTGCAACAGACGCGCTTTATCAGCGAGCGGGCCAGTCACAAGCCAATCTTCGTCCAGCGCGTGGCCTAGCAATAGCCCCCCTGCTCGGACCAATTTTGCGCCTGGGTCAACCTCGAGCCGGCTGTCGATCAGAACCCGCAGCGGTTGCCGGATGGGCTGCCCGATCTGCGACCCAGTCTGCGGCCCGTCATTTTTGGGTAGATCGCGCACCGTGAGTTGCGGGTCATCGTCCCGAACGGTGCCGATACCCGTGAGGATCGCGCAGGCCCGGGCACGCCAGGCGTGTCCATCGGCGCGCGCGGCTGCGCCAGTGATCCATTGGCTACGGCCATCGAGCAGAGCCGTTCGGCCATCCAGACTCGCGGCGACCTTGAGCCGAACCCATGGCAAACCCCGGGTCATTCGTGACACAAACCCGAGATTTAACTCCCGGGCCTCGTCCGCAAGCAAACCACAACGCACCTCAATGCCGGCTTCACGCAAACGATCCAAACCGCGCCCAGCCACCAAGGGATTGGGATCCTCCATCGCGACCAACACGCGAGCCACGCCCGCCTCGATGAGGGCGTTCGAGCATGGGGGCGTACGACCAAAATGCGCGCACGGCTCTAACGTGACATAGGCCGTGCTGCCGCGGGCCTGTTCGCCGGCAGCCCGCAAGGCATGGGCCTCGGCATGGGCCTCACCCGCCCGTTGATGCCAACCCTCACCGAGCAAGGTTCCAGTTGCTGAGACCAAAACGCATCCGACCCGGGGGTTTGGCGTCGTCGACCTCAAACCCCGACGAGCCAGCGCCAGCGCCCGCTCCATCCATTGCTGATCGGCGGCGCTGAACATCAGCGGCCCAAGGCCCTAACGCGCATTAACGCTATCGGGGCGTACTTCCTGGATAATTTCGGCAAACTCATCCAGATGCTCGAAATTCCGATAGACCGATGCAAAGCGCACATAACCCACCTTATCGAGACGTCTGAGTTCGCGCATGACCAGTTCACCAATCCGATCGCTTGGCGCTTCGCGGGCCCCGGAACTGATCAGTGCCTCCTCAATCCGCGAGATCGCCGCTTCGATCGATTCGGCCGACACCGGGCGTTTGCGAAGGGCCAGAGTCATCGAACTCCGCAGCTTGGATCGGTCAAATTCGACCCGCGTTCCGTTCTTCTTAACGACGGCGGGCAGGGTTAGTTCAGCCCGCTCGTAAGTCGTAAACCGCTTGTCACAACCCGGGCAGCGGCGCCGCCTGCGCATGACATCTCCATCATCCGAAGATCGCGTCTCGGCAACCTGTGTATCGGCAAATGCGCAAAACGGGCAACGCACGTCGGTTCAAGCCCCCGCTGGCGAATAAACCGGGAACCGACCCGTCAGCGCCGCCACCTGAGCACGCACCCGCTCATGCACCGCGGCATCCTGCGGCGCTTCGAGCGTGTCGGCGATCAGGTGCGCGGTTGCGATGGCTTCGCTCGCATCGAGCCCATAGGACACGATGTTGGCCCATTTGCCTGAGAGGTTGAGCGGCATCCCGTGGGTCAGGTGCCCGCCCTCGGCGAGCGACATCCCCATGACCGTATCCCCGGGTTTGCAGAACGCGAGCATCACCGCCTGGTTGGCCTGTGACCCGGAGTTAGGCTGGACATTGGCGGCCTCGGCGCCGTAAAGCTGTTTGAGGCGGTCGATGGCCAATTGCTCGACAATGTCGACATGCTCGCAGCCGCCGTAGTAGCGCTTGCCCGGATAACCCTCCGCATACTTGTTTGTTAGCTGCGACCCTTGCGCCTGAAGGACCGCCGGTGAAGCGTAATTTTCAGAAGCGATCAACTCGATGTGGTCCTCTTGGCGACGATTCTCGGCTTGAATCGCCTGCCAGAGCTCAGGGTCGGTGTGATCGAGGGTCTGGGCGCGATCAAACATAGCAAATCCGGGTGGAGAGGTTGACCACAGATTATAGGTCGTCAGCCGGTTGCGTCAGATGCTCGGTGTCGGCCCAGACAAGGACATTCCAGACGCCGCGCTCGAACCGCAGCACATTGCGCGCCGCATTCAGGGTTTGATGCCTTCTCGGCGCATCCAGCGTGAGCCCCGCAGCGTGCCGAAACGCCATATCCAGCACGCCACCGTGGGTCACCGCAATCACCCGGAGCGGCTCATTGAGTTCCAGGGACTCTAGGGAAGGCGCCCCGGCCCCTCGCGCGGAAGATTCCACTGCCCCCGCGATCCGATCTAGCCACGCACACACCCGAGCATTGAAGCCGCCAAGGGTTTCCCCCTCCGGCGGCCCCCAGGCGGGATCGCGGGCCTGCCATCGGGCCCAATCCGCTGGCCAGCGAGTCTCGATCTCGTCGTACCCCTGGCCTTCAAACAGCCCGTACCGGCGTTCCCGCAACTCAGGGTCCAAAGTCAGCGCGAGACCCGTTGCCTGCGCGATCGCCGCCGCCGTTTGCGCCGCCCGGGTCTGGTCACTGGAAATCAGTCGGTGAAAACGCTCTGCCCCGCGCGAGCGCTGATCCGGCCCCTGCGCATGACTTTGCAAATGACGTTGCGCGAGGGCCTGCCCGATCGCTGCCGCCTGCGTTTGTCCCGTCGAGTTCAGTTCAATGTCAATCGACCCCTGAATTCGTCGAATCGCGTTCCAGGCGGTCTCCCCGTGGCGAACCAAGGTCAGCTCAAGCGCCCTCATGGCTGCAGGATGACGCGAGCAAAGCGCCGTTTGCCGATCTGCAACACGTAAGTACCAGCCTCAAGACGTAGCGCACGGTCCTCAATGACAACCCCATCGACCTTGACGCCGCGCTGCTCGATCGCACGCTGTGCCTCAGTGCTAGAAGCCACCAAATGCGCATCGCGCAAGAGTTGCTGAACCCCTAGCGGCGCCCCGACCAGCCTGACTTCCGGCACGTCTTCGGGGATCGCATTACCGCGAAATCGGGCATTGAAGGCTTCCTCAGCCTGTTCAGCCGCCGCAGGCGAATGAAATCGGGCGACGATTTCGCGGGCCAAGCGACACTTCACATCCCGTGGGTTCAGGCCCGAGGTCACCTGATTACGCAACTGTTCAATCGCAGCCATCGACTCAAACGACAACAATTCGTACCAGTTCCACATCAAAACATCTGAGATCGACATCACCTTGCCAAACATCTCCCCCGGCGAATCGGTGATGCCGATGGTGTTGCCCTTGGACTTCGACATCTTGTCGGTGCCGTCAAGCCCCACAAGAAGCGGCATGGTCAAAATGCATTGCGGCTCCTGACCGTACTCTTTTTGCAGCTCGCGTCCAACCAGCAAATTAAATTTCTGGTCCGTCCCCCCCAATTCGAGGTCTGATTGCAAGGCCACCGAGTCATAGCCCTGCATGAGCGGATAGAGCAACTCGTGCACCGAGATGGGAACGCCACCCCGATAACGCCGCGTGAAATCTTCCCGCTCCAGCATGCGCGCAAGGGTGTAGCGCGCTGCCAGCTGGATCATCCCCCGAGCGCCCAAGGCGTCGGACCACTCGGAGTTGTAGCGAATCTCGGTGCGCTGCGGATCAAGCACCAAGCTCGCCTGCCGATAATAGGTCGCCGCATTGGCTTCAATTTGCTCGCGTGTGAGCGGCGGACGCGTGGTGTTGCGCCCCGACGGATCCCCAATCGTGGCGGTGAAATCACCAATCAGGAAAATCACCGTGTGACCGAGATCCTGAAGCTGGCGCATCTTGTTGAGCACGACCGTATGCCCCAGATGCAAATCGGGTGCGGTCGGATCAAGGCCCAGCTTGATCCGCAGCGGTTTACGCTCACGGGCGCTACGTTCGAGCTTGCGCGCGAACTCCGATTCCACCAACAGTTCGTCCGCCCCACGACGGGCCACATCCATGGCCGCCTGGACTGAGTCGGGTAGAGGCATTGAAGAACGCTCGATCATGATGCTCCGCGAAATTCGAGGTTTGATGGACTAGGCGCTAGGCATTAAGGACGACGAATTGTCATCCTTCTGTCCTTTTCGGCTATTATCCGCAGTCGTTTGGCTTTAGCCCAATTTGAACAAAGAATTTGTTTGCCCAAATTTCGACACGGTTTCGACCCATTGCCTAGTGATTGAACTGACCCGCAAGCAACGTGTTTCTTTGGCCGCTCTGGTCATCTGCTCGTTGGGCGCCGCAACCGCATTCTCTATTGCGCCGGCCTCGATGGGTATTGATGCGCCCAGTCAGACGGCCATTGTAGAAAGTGTCGCACTGGAGTCGACCGTCGTCGGCGCGAGCGATCACGGAATTTTTCATCGCCAGGAACGTATTCAGCGCGGCGACACGCTTTCCCTGATCCTTCAGCGCTTGGGCGCGCAGGACCCGGCGTTTTCGGCGTTTGCCCGGAAAGATCGGGCTGCACGCCAGTTACTCCAGCTTCGTCCCGGCCGGACGGTCGCCGCAGAACTCGACGGATCTGGGCGCATCCGCCGCTTTTGGGCCCTCGTTGACGGTATCGACGGGGCTAAAGGTGCTGGTGAAGTGAACGAGCTCGGCGGCGAAGCCAAGCTCTCTGCCGCGCGTCGGGTGTTGATCACCCGCACCGCAAGCAGCGAGCAGGATAAGGCCACGTTTGTCGCCAGGGACGAAGCCGTCAAAATCGAACGCACCCTCGAGATGCGCGGTTTCGAAATCCGCTCTTCCTTATTCTCAGCGACTGACGAAGCCGGTATCCCCGATGCGGTCGCCACGCAGGTGGCTGAAATCCTCGGCGGTGATGTCGACTTCCACCGCGATTTGCGTCGCGGCGACTCGGTCCGCGTGACTTGGGAGTCCCTTAGGGTGGCAGACGGCCTGGATGTCCCCGTCGTCGGGCGCGTCCTGGCCGTTGAGATGGTTCACCAGAACCGCAAGATTCAGGCAGTTTGGTTTGACCGTGGTAACGGCCGCGGTGACTATTACAACGCCCAAGGCCGCAGCATTCGCAAAGCATTCTTGCGCTCACCCCTCGAGTACTCGCGGGTTTCATCCGGATTTTCCGAGTCTCGCCTCCACCCGATCCACCACGACTGGCGCGCCCACCGCGGGGTTGATTACGCCGCGCCCAGTGGCACGCGTGTGCGAGCAGTTGCCGATGGCGTGGTAGATGCGGTCGGGCGCAAGGGCGGGTACGGCAACGTCCTTTCCATCAAGCATCCGAACAAGACCGTCTCTCTTTATGCCCACTTGAGTGGCTTTGGCCCGGGTCTGCGGGCGGGCAGCCGAATCAGCCAGGGTGATCTGGTTGGGTTCGTCGGTTCAACAGGCTGGGCAACCGGGCCCCATCTGCACTACGAATTCTTAGTCGACGGAACCAATGTGGACCCACTCAAGGTCGCGTTGCCCACCGCCGCGGCCGTCTCTTCGATCGAACAAGCGCAATTCCGCAGCCAGGTGGACAAACACATGCACCGCATCGCCTTGCTGTCCGCACCTCGGCTCGCCCGCTTTGAGTGACGGGATCACTTCGCTCGCTTGAACGCGGCCCGTATATCGGGCTAATGTCTGGCACCAGTCTCGATGGGGTCGATGGGCTCCTCGTTGAATTCACTGACAGGCCCCAGCCCGACGCCCTTAGCTCCCCCCCGCTCCAGCTGCATGCCATCGGCTTTTCCAGCCGTCATCTGGTAGGGACTCTGCGTGAGCAACTATTCGCCCTCCAGACACCGGGGCCTGACGAGTTATCTCGTGCGGCACTGGCAGCCATCCAGTTGACCGATCTGTATGCGGAGGTCGTCGCCGAACTGGTTGCGACCGCAGGTTTGCGACCGCAGGACATCAAGGGTCTTGGCGCGCACGGTCAGACCGTTCGTCATCGTCCGGAACTCGGCTACACACTGCAGTTACTTGCCCCGGCGCGCCTCGCTGAACAGAGCGGGATCGACGTCGTTGCAGACTTTCGATCGGCCGACGTCGCTGCAGGCGGCCAGGGCGCCCCGCTCGTTCCCGCCTTCCATGCCGCGCTTTTTGATGCACCTGGCAGGGCCCGAGCGATCGTAAATCTGGGCGGTATCGGTAATGTCACCCGGCTGGACGGATTGGGCGGTGTTAGTGGCCACGATACCGGGCCGGGCAACCTGCTGCTTGATGCATGGTGCCATCGCCACACCGGTGCGGTCTTTGATGAAGACGGCGGCTGGGGGATGCAGGGCATTGTGATTCCGGATCTACTGGGGCGGTGTCTGGCCGAGCCGTGGTTTTCGTTACCGGCCCCACGCAGCACGGGTCGCGACCTGTTTGGATTGCGGTGGCTCGAAGACCGCCTGAACGGTCATGAAAATCCGGTCGACGTGCAAGCGACTCTCGTCGGGCTGACGGCTGAGACTGTCCACCGCGCCTGCCTGGGCGCGGATTCGATTTATGTCTGTGGCGGTGGCGCCCGAAACAGCGCACTGATGCGCGCTATCCGCTCTCTTTGTGCGCCAACGCCAGTAAGCACCACTGATGCGCTTGGGCTGCCCGCACACGCAGTCGAAGCAGCGGCTTTCGCCTGGCTCGCTCGGGAGCGCATGACACAACGCCCCGCCGGAAGACCTACCGTCACCGGAGCCCGGGGCGCCAGAATTCTGGGTGCCGTCTGGCCGGCACCGTTGTTAGGCTAGACGCTGAAGGCCTGATCAGGCCGAAAACGACGAGCCGCAGCCACAGGTCGTCGTGGCATTTGGGTTCCGAATCACGAACTGTGAACCTTCGAGATCTTCCTTGTAGTCGATTTCTGCGCCCACGAGGTACTGATAACTCATGGCATCGATCAACAACTGAACCCCATTCTTGTCCATGACCGTATCGTCTTCGTTGATGACTTCATCAAACGTAAATCCATACTGAAAACCTGAACAACCACCACCCTGCACAAACACGCGCAATTTGAGCGCGGGGTTGCCTTCCTCTTCAATCAAAAGGCGGACCTTGCCCGCCGCACTGTCGGTAAATACTAGAGGGGCTGGCATACCGGTGGCTGCATCCGCGATCGCGGGTTCAACGAGCGCATTCATCGCATGAAACTCCTACAGACCAAAAGAAGGTTAAACCTGAGTCTAAGGGAAACCGAGAACCCGCGTTGACAACAAGGTCAGACATCGCCAGGACTCAGGGAAAAATCATCAGGGCGAAATCGGCAATTGCGTCAGGCCAGCGGTCTCTTCCAGGTCAAATAGCAGATTCATCACCTGCACTGCCTGCCCGGCAGCCCCTTTGACCAGATTGTCTTCGACCACCAGCACGATCAGTAAATCCGTGCCGGCGGGCCGATGCACCGCGATTCGAACCATATTGGATGCGCGCACCGAACGCGTCTCTGGCGTTGAACCGGGCGGCATGACATCCACGAATGGCTCATCAGCAAACCGCGCCTCGTAGAGCGCCTGAAAATCCACCTCACGAGCCGTTGGCAAGACCCGCGCGTACAGCGTTGAATGAATCCCGCGGATCATCGGCACCAGATGCGGGACAAATTGAATCTGTACCGAGCGCCCAGCAATCGCAGTCAAGCCTTGCGTGATCTCAGGCGCATGACGATGCCCCGCCACACCATAGGCCTTAAAATTATCAGCAGCCTCGGCGAGCAAGGTACCAATCTCAGCTTTGCGTCCCGCCCCAGAGACCCCCGACGCGCAATTGGCAATCAGCGTCTGACAATCGACGAGGTTGGCCTCGAGCACCGGCAACAAACCCAATTGGACGGACGTTGGGTAACATCCCGGCAACCCCACCAGGCGCGCAGTTCGAATTGCCGCGCGGTTGACTTCTGGGAGACCGTATACCGCCTCGGCCAACAGAGCGGTCTGGGTATGTGCCATGCCATACCACTGAGCGAACACGGCGGGGTCCTTGAGGCGAAAGTCGGCCGCAAGATCAATTACTTTGACGTCGGCTTCCAGTAAGGCGGGCGCCTGCGCCATCGCAACCCCGTGCGGAGTCGCGAAGAAAACCACATCGCAGCCCTGCAGCGCGCCATCATCGGGCGCGGAGAATGCCAGATTGGCAACCCGGGCGTGACCCCGGAGATTCGGGAACATCGCTGAGACAGGGAGCCCTGCCTCGGTGCGGGAAGTGATTACGCGAAGCTCTGCGTGGGGGTGCTGCGCCAATAGACGCAGCAACTCGACACCGGTATATCCCGTGCCGCCAACGATACCGATTCGGATCAAGGCGGCCGAGATTAACGTTTGGAGAACTGCTTCCGACGGCGTGCCTTACGCAGACCGACTTTTTTCCGTTCAACTTCGCGCGCATCGCGCGTAACCAGCCCAGCCGCGGACAGCTGTGGTTTGAGCGTCGCGTCGTAATCGATCAGTGCCCGTGTAATACCGTGGCGAACCGCACCCGCCTGGCCCGATTCACCACCGCCATGCACGTTGATTTGAATATCGAACAGATGCAGGTTGCCAGTCAGTTCGAGTGGCTGACGAGCCACCATCCGACCGGTTTCGCGGGCGAAGTATTCGTCAATCGGCTTACCGTTGATCACGATACGGCCACTACCTTTTTTCATGAACACCCGAGCCACTGACGTCTTGCGGCGGCCGGTGCCATAGTTTTTTTCACCAATCATGAAGATACGTCCCGTCAGATCTCGAGCGCTTGAGGCTGCTGTGCGGCATGCGGATGATCACCTTCGGCGTAGACCTTGAGCTTCTTGATCATTGCATAGCCCAGCGGGCCCTTTGGCAACATGCCTTTCACCGCTTTTTCGAGCGCGCGACCGGGGAAGCGGGCCTGCATGTTGGTGAAATTGGTTTCGGAAATACCGCCTGGGTAGCCACTGTGACGGTAGTACTTTTTATCGAGCGCCTTGTTGCCGGTCACGCGAATCTGGGCCGCGTTAACCACGACAATGAAGTCCCCCGTATCGACGTGCGGTGTGAATTCGGGCTTGTGTTTGCCACGCAGTCGGTGCGCGATCTCTGCCGCGAGGCGTCCAAGCACCTTGTCTGCCGCGTCAACGACAAACCAGTCGCGCCGGACTTCATGGGATTTAGCCGAAAAGGTTTTCATTGCTCGAAAACTTTAAACTTTGAAGTGAGCCGATAAGTATATCGGGGTCCTCAACTGGCAGTCAAATAAGAATGTCAGGGCGTCAGTGCAGGCGCCGATGCAGGCATCGTTGGCTGCCAGGTCTCGTCGTCGATGATCTCGACCGATCGGGTGATCTTGGCAGTCTTCTCTAACATGACCGACGCCGAGCAATACTTCTCATGCGAGACCTGAACGGCTCGCTCGACGACGTTGGCCCGTAATCGGCGCCCTCGGACCGTGAAGTGCACGTTGATGGCGGTGAAGACCTTCGGGTCGGTGGGCGCTCGTTCGGCCTCGAGCCGGACATCACAGCCACGCACGTCCATTCCACTGCGCTTCAGAATCAACACCACGTCATAGGCGGTGCAGGCACCCGTCCCTGCCAGGATCATTTCCATCGGCCGCGGCCCAAGATTGCGTCCACCTCCCTCGACCGCTCCGTCCATGATGACGGCATGACCGCTGCCGGTTTCCGCCACGAAGCTCATCCCACCAGGACCACCCCAGCGCACCTGACATTCCATTGAGGCCTCCGTTGATCAGTTAGTTGAGTCGAATCCGCACCGCAACAAATCTTCCGCCCAGATAGCCAAAAATTGAGGGCAGCCCGTCAAAAAACAGTTTCTTGCGTTGCAACAAATCCCGCGCTATAGTTTGACCCATGGGTTTGAGCTTCGAGCCCCCCAGTGTCTCCTCCACCCTCCTCAACAGGTGGATTCAACCCGAGGTTAACCCCTCGGGTTTTTTTTGCCCGATCAAACGTAGTAGGCGGTCCTGGTCATTACCTGAGCGACCGTTCGCATGGCCTTCGCCACAGGCGCCGGGGGAGGCACCGCCCCTTGATTCTCGGCATCGCGAGCGTGCCGTGCCTCGTCGATTCGCATCTGAGCCACGATTGCCCGCGACTTGAGATCCTCCGGCGGCAACTTCTCAAGATGCCCCGCCAGGTGCTGCTCGACCTGACGCTCGGTCTCCGACAAAAAGCCGAGGCTCACCGGATCGCCCAATCGAGAAGCAACCGCACCCATCACAAACGCCCCCGCAAACCACAACGGGTTCAGCAGCGACGGACGCGCGCCCAGTTGATCAAGCCGATCGCGGGTCCAGGCGAGATGATCGCCTTCTTCGAGCGCGGAGTGATTTAAGAGTTGCCGCACCGCCGGATCACGGGCAAACAGCGCCTGGCCCTCATAGAGCGCCTGAGCACAAACCTCGCCGACATGATTGACCCGCATCAGCGCACCCGCATGCCGGCGCTGTTCCGGGGAAAGTTCAGCCGCATCGCGTAACCCCTCTGCAGGACTCGAGCGCGACGCCAACGGCTGCCCGCCTAAGGTTGCCAGCGCCCGCCCCATCACAGCCAACATCTGATCGATTCCACTGGTCTGTCGCATCCGAACTCCCTGAAATGTCTGCGCTCGGGCCCTTGAGACTCCGCATGAGGGCCTTCAGCCTGTGGGCCCGCAGTCTGCCCAACTCATGGTCGCGTTTGTGGCTCAAGAAAGACAAGGTTCTGCCAACTGATCCACACAGTCGCCAATGCCCGGGGCCGGGCATGACCGCGGCTTCAGACTGCTCATCGCAAGCGTAGCACTGCCATCGACTGAAGCAGCACAACCGATCCAACCTCTGGAGATCCAACGGCATGAAGCAGTCTTATATAGCAGGCCCCCTCAAAGCAAGTCCCGCCGCCATCGCAGCCATCGGCATCAGCATCAGCATCAGCAGTCTCCTCACCTCGCCCCTGAGCGCTCAAGCGCAATCTAGCCTTAACTTATACGGACTTATTGATACGGGCGTCAGCTGGGCAAGTACCGGTACCGATCGATCGGGCATTCTCTCGACAGGCGTCGCTTCGACGAGCCGGCTCGGCTTTCGCGGTGCTGAAGATCTCGGCAGCGGCCTACGGGCGGTCTTCGACCTCGAGTCTGGTTTTAATAGTGACACCGGCGGTCAACGAGGGGGTCCAGCTAACCGGCTCTTCGACCGGATCGCCACGGTTGGTCTGGCTGGCGATTTCGGCCAAATCCGTCTGGGACGGGACACGACACCCACCTACAATGCAGCCGGCCTGAATGACCTTCTGGGCCACGGTTACTGGGGCAATACACAAGGCTTTGGCTACACAACCGTGCGCGTCGACAACGCGGTCTTCTACAGGTCTCCAGTAGTCCAGGGCTTTAGCGGCGAAGCGGCTGGGAGTTTTGGGGGCGCTTCCTCGACTGGCACCTCCACCAGCGTCGTGGGCGGCTCGCAGATCACCGAAAGCCTCACCTCGGCGGAACGCCTTGGACGCTACTACGGTGGCCGCCTTGCCTACGAAATGGGGCCCCTTAGAGCGAATGCCGCCTGTGGCCAGGTCGACGTTACGCCGGGCCTACGGGTGCGTGAGGTGGTCGCCGGCGCATCGTACGATTT
>RFVZ01000590.1 GCA_009922405.1 Betaproteobacteria bacterium | reverse complement strand
CCGGCTTACATCCGGCCGCTGTTTTGCCGTGGGAAAGGTCCCTTCCGTTGGGTGGCCCTCTCTGGTGACCCAGAGGACATTTACAAGACCGATGCGTGTTTAAAGGCACTTTTCCCGCACGATCTGGAACTGAACCGCTGGCTTGAGATGGCTGCTGATCGGATCGCTTTTCAAGGGCTGCCCGCACGTATTTGCTGGCTTGGACTGGGTGATCGACATCGGGCGGGATTGGCGTTCAATGCGATGGTGCGTAGTGGCGAGCTCAAGGCGCCGATTGTCATTGGCCGTGATCATCTCGACAGTGGTTCGGTCGCGAGCCCCAATCGGGAGACCGAGGCGATGCGAGACGGCAGCGATGCGGTTTCGGATTGGCCTCTCTTGAATGCATTACTCAACACGGCTGGTGGCGCCACATGGGTCAGCCTGCACCACGGCGGTGGCGTTGGAATGGGTTATTCCCAGCATTCTGGCGTTGTGATTGTGTGCGATGGAACGGAGGCCGCGGATCGTCGTATTGAACGTGTTTTATGGAATGACCCGGCGACTGGCGTCATGCGCCACGCCGACGCCGGCTATACCGACGCGATCGACTGCGCCCAGTCGCAGAGATTGAACTTGCCAATGTTGTTTTAAGTTTTGTAGCCCTAGATGGCCAATCGAATCTTGGCTGTCCATTTTGGAGGAGTCCCCTGTGAATCGAGTCGTTGCTCATTTTTGTAAGCGCTTGCCCAGCCTTGCCGCAGGAGTCGCGCTGACTCTTGGCGTTCAGGGCTTCAATTTGGCAGAGGCCCAGGTACAGGAGACCAAGGTCACCATCGCGATCTCGGGTTGGACGGGTTTTGCGCCACTGACGCTGGCGAAAGAAGCGGGGCTCTTTAAGAAACAGGGACTCGACGTCACGATCAAGAAAATTCCCCAAAAAGATCGGCACCTGGCGATCGCTTCTGGCGATGTTCAGTGCGCTGCGACCACGGTGGAAACCTGGGTCGTCTGGAATGCGAATGGGGTCGCGACCACCCAGATTTTTCAGCTGGACAAGAGTTTTGGGGCCGACGGTATGGTTGTGAAGCCAGGGATTCAGAAGATCTCTGACCTCAAGGGCAAGACCGTCGCTGCCAGCGCGCCAGGAACTGCGCCTTATTTCAC
>RFVZ01000589.1 GCA_009922405.1 Betaproteobacteria bacterium | reverse complement strand
AATCGACCGGATCATGCATCCTCCGTGCCAGCCGAATCGTCTACGCGGCGAGAATTCACTAAATCATCCAACGTGGCTTGCTCAGTACGTTCAGCCAATTGCCGGATTCGATCCCGCTCGCGAGCTTCGAAGCCCTCGAAAATACGGGTACGCATTCGATTTTGACCGACGAATTCAACGGCGCCTTCGTAGCCAGTTCGATTTTTCTCGATCACGTCGGCCTGTTCGGTCCGAGTCTGATCCAGTTTTTTACGAAATGCGTTCTGTAAATGCAACTCTTGCGCCGTTGCGCCCCCGCGCATTCCCGATAGCACGTAATTGTCAGCGTACTCCTTGGAATACATCAACAGTGCCTGCGAGAGATTCTTCGAGTCATCGAGCGCCTTGCGCTTACCGCGGGCTTCGATCCGGGCCCGATCTTCAGCCTGTCGGGCCAGGCGCAATAAGGTCTCGATCGTGCGCAGACGCATCAGGCAAACTGCGCCAGGCGCTCAATGGTCTCGGAAAACGGCGTGGATTCGGTCATGCCCTGCCGCAAAAACGTGTTGATCGCATCACGCTTGGCCAGAGCACGATCCAAAATGGGGTCACTCCCTTGTGCGTAGGCACCCATCGACACCAGATCCTGCGAGCGTGACAGCTTGGACCACATCTGTTTGAACGCCCCCGCCCGCGTCATGTGCTGGACGCTGGCTACGCGCGGCATTGCCCGTGAGATCGAACGCTCTACATCAATCGCCGGGTAATGCCCCATCTCCGACAAATCTCGTGACAAGAAGATATGACCGTCCAAAATCGCACGTGCCGTATCCGCCACGGGGTCATTGGTGTCATCACCCTCGAGCAGCACGGTATAGAACGAGGTCAAGGACCCTTGCTCATTCGAAGAGTTACCAGCCATTTCGACCAGTTCGGGGATTTTAGCAAACACGCTGGGCGGATAACCCTTGGTGGCAGGCGGCTCACCCGTTGAGAGCGCGATTTCACGCTGCGCCATTCCAAACCGTGAGAGCGAATCCAGAATCAATACGGTATGTCGGCCGGTATCCCGAAAATACTGGGCCACGCGGGTTGCATAAAACGCACCCCGCAAGCGAGCCAACGGTGCGGCATCAGCCGGCGCCGCGACAACGACCGAGCGCTGTAAGCCCTTCGG
>RFVZ01000588.1 GCA_009922405.1 Betaproteobacteria bacterium | reverse complement strand
CTGACCGACATCGGATTGACTGAGGAGCAAATTCGGCAAAACCTGTTGTTCACGACCGATAAGGTTGGCGAGCCGATGAAGACTTCTTTGTCAGCGGCCGATGCGAAAGCCTGGTTTGGTGCGCAACCACCCGATTTGTCCGTGATTGCACGGGCCCGCGCATCGGAGCAGGGCTCCGGCCCAGATTGGCTCTATTCCTATCTGCGCACCTATTACCGCGATGCAACGCGCGCGACCGGATGGAACAACGCTGTCTTCCCGAACGTCGGTATGCCTCATGTGTTCTGGGATCTTCAGGGCTCCCGGGGTGCCCGCTTCGAAGAGATCAAGGCGGCCAAGAACGACAAGGGCGTTGCCACCGGCTTTGTTAAAGTGACCGTGAATTTTGACGAGAAAGGGCTCCGGACCGAGACCTCCGAAGATCTCGCGCATGGGGAGCACCCGCATGAAGGCACGTCTGTGACGCTCGGCAAACCCGTTGGCGGCAAATTGTCTGCTTCCGAGTACGACAGTGCGATTGGGGATCTGGTGGCTTATCTAACCTTCATGGCTGATCCCAGTGCGAAGACCCGGACCCGCCTGGGCGTTTGGGTATTGTTGTTTTTGACGATCTTCACTGTGATCGCTTGGCGCCTTAACGCAGCGTACTGGAAAGACATCAAGTAAACTCGAGGGTTCGGCGCGACACAGCCCATTCCCTCAGGAGAGTTGCTTCATGATGATGCTGTATTCGGGCACGACGTGCCCGTTCTCGCAACGCTGCCGGTTTGTTCTGTTCGAGAAGGGCATGGACTTCGAGATCCGCGATGTCGATCTCTACAACAAGCCGGAAGATATCTCGATCATGAATCCCTACGGTCAGGTCCCCATCCTGGTCGAGCGGGACCTGATCCTCTACGAATCGAACATCATTAACGAGTATATTGACGAGCGATTCCCGCATCCTCAGCTGATGCCGGCAGACCCCGTGCAACGTGCACGTGCTCGTTTGTTCTTGTTCAATTTCGAGCGCGAGTTGTTCGTTCATGTTCAGGTGCTCGAAAAGCGCGAACACAGTAAGGAAAGTTCGAAGCTAATGGAAAAGGCCCGGGCGCAGATCCGTGACCGACTCACCCAGCTCGCGCCGATCTTTCTCAAGAACAAGCACATGTTGGGC
>RFVZ01000587.1 GCA_009922405.1 Betaproteobacteria bacterium | reverse complement strand
CAGATTACGATGTTGTGTGAACTCGACCGAGCCAGTTTTGGAACCGCCCAATTGTCGGTGCAATCGGTCGACGATCGGTCGATTCAGTGATCTGAATTTATGGTTAATGCGCGTTCTTCTGTCATCTCGTTCTTGATGCTCATCCTGTGGGCGGGCCTCGCCTTGTGGGTTGACCCGGTCTGGTCGCAATCGCCTAATCTGGGCTCGAGCGTCGCGTCGAGTGGGGCGATCCAGTCAATTCCCCTTTTCACATCGACGCCCGCGGCCGGGGGAACGACCAACTACAGTGTGCCGGTTCAGACGCTGCTTGTCTTTACTGCGCTCAGCCTTCTGCCCGCCGCTCTGTTATTGCTGACGAGTTTCACCCGAATCATCATCGTATTTTCGCTCTTGCGTCAGGCGCTTGGGTTGCAGGGCGTGCCGCCCAATCAGGTGCTGGTGGGCATCTCTCTGATTTTGACGTTTTTCATTATGCGACCGACGCTCGAAGAAACTTATGAGCGGGGCTGGGTTCCCTACACCGAGAAGCGACTTGATTTTGTCCAGGCCGTGCAACAGGGCTCTGAGCCGATCCGCAAGTTCATGATGCGAAATACCCGAGAGGACGATCTCGCGGTCTTTTCACGTTTGTCCAAGACTGAGGTGGTGTCCCGCGAAGCCATTCCATTTTCGGTTCTCGTCCCGGCCTTTGTGACCAGCGAGCTGAAGACGGCGTTCATGATTGGGTTTGTCGTTTACCTACCCTTCATCATTATCGACTTTGCCGTGGCGGCTATTTTGACGGCAATGGGGATGGTGATGGTGTCCCCGATGATGTTTACCTTGCCGCTCAAACTCGTCGTGTTCGTGCTCGCCGACGGATGGACGATGTTGGCGACTTCGCTCGTTGCCAGTTTTGATGTTCGTTAAAGGACGCCACGATCCATGGATTTAGCGGGCGTCGTTGAAATTGCAAATGGGGCGATCGAAGCAATGATCGCGCTGCTCGCCCCGCCGTTATTGGTCATTCTGATACTCGGTCTTCTGTTGGGCATTTTGCAGGCCGCGACCCAAGTCAACGAATCTGCGGTGGCCTTTGTGCCCAAGGTGTTAGCGTTGTTGGTGTTCTTTATGCTGGCTGGGCCGCTGTTATTGCGATCGCTGGTGGATTACACCCG
>RFVZ01000586.1 GCA_009922405.1 Betaproteobacteria bacterium | reverse complement strand
CCCGAGACGGAGCCTATAGCGATTATCAGAAAGGCAGAGCCGAACTTGCCTTACCCAAAGATAGTCTTGCGAATTTGAATGGCAGTACGATCGGTCACACGTTTGGACTGCATTCGGCGCTGTTGCCGCTTGCGACGATCTACAACCAGGGCAGGCTCGCATGGGTCGCCAACGTAGGACCGCTCGTTGTACCCGCAACGGCGCGGCAAGTGAAGGATCGCTCTGTCGCGACTCCGCCGTTTCTGCTTTCGCACAGCGATCAGCAGGCCATGCAACAAGGCTGGATGGGCGATACTGACCCCAGCGGATGGGCCGGCCGTGCGATGGAGCGGCTTCCCAAATCGCTGAAGAATCCGCTGAGCGCCGTGACGAACGACAACAATAAGACGCTGGTGCTTGGTCAGTCGTCCAGAGTTTCGTTCATGTCAAATGGTGGGTCGCGTTACTGGGGTGGGGCGGACCTTGCCCAACCCCAAACTTATTGGGCGCAGTCGATCAACCGTATGGCGCAATGGCAGTTTTCGAACGCCTATGAGGCTGAGTACGCGAGGACGCTGGGCGGCAGTGTTGATGAATCCAAAATACTCACTGAGGCATTTTTAAAGGCTCAAACACCGAAGGGAGACTTCCCGAGCGATTACCTAGGTGACCAATTGCGCTCACTGGCATCCGTCCTTCCCGTTTTCAAGTCGATGGGCTACCGGCGCCAGGTATTTTTGCTTGGCTGGGGGGGGTTTGACACCCACAGCGATCAGAGAGGTTCGGGACCCAGAACCCAAGACGCTCAGCTCGATACGCTAGCTAAAGCGGTTTCGGCGTTCGATCAGTCCAATATCGCGTCCGGGCTGGGGCTGGATGTGACGACGTTCATCATGTCGGATTTCAGCCGAACGCTGAAGCCTGCTTCCGGCGCCGGTAGTGATCATGCTTGGGGTAATCATTGGTTTGCCATGGGCGGATCGGTCCTGGGCGGTCAGGTCGTGGGGCAATTCCCAAGTCTGGTGCTAGGCGGTGTGGACGACTTTGATTCTGAGGCCGAGGGGCGTTTTGTTCCGACGACTTCCAGCGACCAACTCGGCGCCAGTCTGATGCAGTGGATGGGCCTTCCAGCGGATGCCCTCCTGTCGGTGTTTCCCAACCTTGCTAATTTTCAGCAAAAATCCATCGCG
>RFVZ01000585.1 GCA_009922405.1 Betaproteobacteria bacterium | reverse complement strand
TACTGCGTGCGGCGCGCTCCAGCTTGGACGCGCTCTACCGGAGCGAGCAGCTCGAGGCCCAAAAGCGCGAGGGCAAGCGCGTGCTGCAATGCCAGCTGCAGAGGGCTATCAAACCTTGCGTAATGGGCCTTGGGGCGGCTACTCAGGCTACGACCGTTTTTTTGCGAAGCCACCCAACAATGCCCAGTTGGCCGCGGTAGGCACTTATGACGAGTTGGTTCCCGGTTTCCTGGCCATGTTGCGTGATGCCGATCCGGCTGGGACAAGGCCTTTGGTCCCGTTTTTCGATCGGGTACGGGTCCTTGCCAAGGAGTCCCGGGCGACCCGGCGGGCGACTTTGGCGAATTTGGGGAATTTGGCGACTGTGGCCATGGACGCTCGGCTCAACCCGGGAAAACCCCTTTTCGATCCTTCATCGTTCTGTGACGTTCGCACGCTATGATCGCCCCAAGGCTTTGAGGAGAAATCATGGAACGCTTCTGGTTGAAGCATTACCCGGCGGGTGTGCCGGCAGACATCGACCCCGATCAGTACACATCGGTGGTCGCGATGCTGGACGAGGCATTTGCTCGATATGCCAAGCGACCGGCCTATCGGTGCATGGATCGGATCATGACCTTCGAGGAGCTCGATCAGACATCGCTGGCGTTTGCTGCCTGGTTGCAGTCACAGGGTTTGGGCAAGGGCCAGAGGGTCGCCCTGATGATGCCCAATGTACTGCAGTTTCCGATTGCGATGGCTGGGGCCCTGCGTGCGGGCTGCACCGTGGTCAACGTCAACCCGCTCTATACGCCACGCGAACTCGAACATCAGTTAAACGATAGCGGCGCTGAAGCCATCGTCGTGCTGGAAAATTTCGCCAGCACGCTCGAGCAGGTGATCGTGCGGACGCGGGTTCGGCACGTCGTGATGACGACGATGGGGGATCGACTTGGGTTGGTCAAAGGCGCGCTGGTGAATTTGGTGGTGCGCCATGTCAAGAAAATGGTGCCCGCCTTTCAGTTGCCCAACGCCATGGGCTTTAATGAAGTGCTGCGTCTTGGCGCCGCGTCGCGCTTGAGTCCCGTCGCGGTCGAGCGCCACGATATTGCTTTTTTGCAGTACACCGGCGGCACGACGGGGTTGTCAAAGGGGGCCATGCTGACGCATCGCAACATCATTGCGAACCT
>RFVZ01000584.1 GCA_009922405.1 Betaproteobacteria bacterium | reverse complement strand
CGAGGTGGCGCATCACCCGAGTAACCATCTCACGCGAGGCACCAACCTGACGAGCGATATCGGTCTTGGTTGGTGCCTTTTGCAGGATCCGTTTTCCCTCGATTTCTTCGCTCAGGTCCAAGAGCAGCCTTGCGACACGACCGTACACATCCAGCAAAGCCAGGCTCTCGATTTTACGATCCGCCTCGCGAAGGCGACGCACCAGCGCGCGGATGAGCGCGATAGTGACCTGAGCGTTTCCAACCAGGTATTGCTTGAAGACGGTTTCCGGAACGAGCAACGCCTCTGCGGTTTCGAGAGTTTCGATCGAGGCAGACGGTGGAAGGTCATCCAGCAGACCCATTTCACCGAAAAAGTCCTGCGGGCCGAGTTCGGCTAACGCCACTTCCTTGCCATCCGGGTGCTGAAGAAACACCCGAACTCTTCCCGACAATAGGATGAATAGGTATTTAGCTGGAAGGGTACCGGGGTATTCCGCCTGAAGGATGAGTTGTCCCCTTTCGTAACGCTTCAGGCTTGATGTTGACGCAATTTGTTGAAGTGCGTCGTCGCTTACCGCCGCGAAAAGCAAGATCGTCCGAACGAGTGCGACTGAAACCATCCGAGGTCATCCACTATCGCGGCTTCGGCGCTTCAAAGCCGTCGCTCAGGGTTTTAAGGAAGGCAACCAAATCATCAATTTCGCGCTCGTTCAACGCGGGACCTGCGTCAGCAGCCCGATTAAACGGTACGCGGTCCCGGATGATGTTCGGGATGTATGCGATCGGTAAATCATTGGGAACGCCAGCGGGTCCGTACCACCGTTTTGGGTCGCTGTTCCGAGTGGCATAGAAACTGACGACGTCACGCAATTTTGTGAAAAATCCATTGTGCATGTAGGCCTCACGCTCCGCCACATTGCGCAGGCTCGGCATCTTAAACGTACCGCAGTACCTTTCAATCGAGGTCTCGCCGGGCACATTGGCTGGTAATGCCGGACGGCTTCGATCGGGTCCGCAAAGGCCCAAGTCAAACTTAGACGGATTGGCGTTTGCCGGTATCTTGGAGTTTCGGGGAATGCCCTCGGCGTAAAACGCAAAGTCGGTGAATAAGGAATCGCGAGGATCCTTTGATTTTGGATTCATCGTGTGGCAAACCGCGCAATTGCCTCGCTGGGGATCCATGAATATC
>RFVZ01000583.1 GCA_009922405.1 Betaproteobacteria bacterium | reverse complement strand
GGGGCATCGCTGGATAGGGGTAACCCGTAAAGATATCGGGTCCCCACGTTTGGGTCAAACCGGCGATCGGGATCCGCGCAAACCCGTCCCGCAGCCGACCGCGGTCTGCTACAGTTCCCTTCGGCATGGCATCCAGACAGGAACTCTCCGACTTCTTATCGTCGGTAGAACGGCGCGCTTTCAAACAGGCGGTTTTCGCCGTGCGCGACGACGATACAGCGCTCGACCTGGTTCAGGACGCGATGATGCGGCTCGCCGAGCGTTATGGCGACAAGCCGGCCGAAGAACTGCCGATGCTGTTCCAGCGGATCCTGCAAAACCGGATTCACGATCATTTTCGCCGCAACAAGGTGCGGAACTTTTGGGTCACCCTGTGGTCCGCGCTCCGCGGCCCACCCGGGGAAGCCGACGAAGACTTTGACCCGCTCGAATCGTTCGAGGCCGAAGAGGGCAGCCAGGCTGCGGAAAGCACGGAAGATCGAGTCGCGAGCGAGCAGACCGTCAGAATTATCGAAGAGGAAATAGAACGTTTGCCAACACGTCAACGCGAAGCCTTCCTGCTGCGTTATTGGGAGGACCTGGACGTGGCTGAAACCGCCGCGGCGATGGGCTGCTCACAAGGCAGCGTCAAAACGCAGTTCGCACCACGGATGCGTTTACCCGAAGCGTTGTAAGCGCCCTGGATGCAGGTACCGAGCGCCTGCCGTATCGGATCACCCACCGCCTTCAGCTAGCCAGTCAGGCTGCGCTGGCCGCACAGACCGCGGTTCTTGAGACGGTCGAGGCTAATGTACTCGCGACCGTGCACGCGGGTTCGGGCGCGCGCGGCGGTCACGACCAACCTTCGCTGCCTTGGCGGTTATTAGTGACTCTACTGCCACTGGCAGCAATCATTGCCGGTTTTGTGGCGATCGCAGACATCGGAGATGCGCTCGAGGCCGACGAAACTGCCGAAATCGATGAGGCGGTCCTGACCGACGAGGTCCCGATCTCGGCGTACGCAGACCACGGCTTCGGGGTCTTTCTTAAAAACAACCGGCCCTGAGGCCGAACGAGCCAGCCGAGTATGCGCACGGGGCCAGCCATCGCGATAGGGGTTGGCATTGCCGTTGCCATCGGCGTTGGGTCCGGTCTGGGTGTGAAATACGGCACAAAGCTCGCCTCAGAACC
>RFVZ01000582.1 GCA_009922405.1 Betaproteobacteria bacterium | reverse complement strand
CGTACAGGTCGACATCATCCTTAACCAGGCAGATCATTTTGCCAAGTTGAACGATCAGTATACGCAGACGTATGTGGTCAAGGGCAACAAGGCCCTATACGAATTGCTCGCAGCCATTTATGGGTATGCGTTGCAGATCGACCAGTCGCCGCTGCGAGATCATGTCCTGCAGCGCATGCGCCAAGTACTCGAGCAAAGGTACGAGCAAAAAACCCAGGCGAATACGCATTGGATTACGACGGTGCTGCGTTACATCCTGCCCAGAGATCGCCAGACGGCGTTTAACTACTCACGGGTTCTGCAGGTTGCCTATGAGGAAAATCTGACTCAGGAGGATCTGCCCGAATACATTAAAGAAGCCGGCGGTATTGCAAAGGTCACTCAGACCAAGGAGAAGAAGGTCCAAGCTGAGCAAGATCAGAAGCGCCGTGAGGCAGCTCACAAAATTGTTCGGGGATTCTTGCTGGCACATGGAAAGTTCGGGGACATCACCGTTGAGGTCCCAGACAAGTTAACGGTCGACATGGTTGGGGAAGAGGAATCAGAGAGCCAACTTCGGATGGGCCTATTTGCTCATAACGGCAAAGGGGATCTGGTTCTCGTGCGCATGTGTCGAATCACTGACAAGCTCGAAGCCAAGATCTTGGCGCCCATGGCTGAATCATGTGTAGAGCTGCTTCCGCAGGCCAAAGCCAATCTCGATCAATTGCGGGCCAATCACGGCATTACGTTCGGTTTCGGGATTGAGGCGGGTGATAAGGGCTTCAGAATGCCTGGCCATATCGATATTTCTCACGAAGAACGAATGGCGGAGATCAACGCCGAGTTACAGGCCAGAGATCGCGAGATGACCGAGGAGCTAAAGGTCCAAGATGACAAGGCTGAGGAACTGGTGAGCGAGATCACGATTCCCGACGACAAGGAAAGGCGTGGTCAGGAAATCCTGGCAAAAATTCGTGAACGCGGAGCACAAGAGGCCGCCCAAAAACCTGAAATGGAGCGCGAGCCCAGCGAGTAGTGGGCAAGCGACACCCGCGCAGGCGATCAAAGAAGTAACGAAGTCCGGTCCAACTTCGGCCTGGATTTGGTTGTCCTGCGCGGGTTTCTGAAAACACAATTGTTTCAGGATCCAAAATCATGGCCAAAGCACTTGAGCCCGATGCAGTGGAG
>RFVZ01000581.1 GCA_009922405.1 Betaproteobacteria bacterium | reverse complement strand
TATAGCGCTGAGGACAGAGTTTGCGTAGTTCGCAATCGGCGCAGTCCGGCTTTCGCGCGTTGCACCGCTTCCTGCCGTGCGCAATCAGAAGATGAGAGACTAGCGTCCAGTCCTCTTTCGGAATGAGTCGCACAAGTGCGCTCTCCACTTTCACCGGGTCGAGATGCCGCGTCAGCCCCATCCTGCGGGAAAGACGACCCACATGGGTATCCACTACAACTCCCTCGGACAAACCGAATGCATTTCCCAAAACCACATTTGCAGTTTTCCGGCCCACCCCAGCCAGCTTGTGGAGTGCATCCATCGTTCTTGGCACTTTTCCTTGATGTTCTGCCACAAGAGAAGCGGCGCAGGAGCGAAGGGATCGTGCTTTCGCACGATAGAATCCGGTCGAGTGTATGATTTTCTCCAACTCTTTCTGTGAAATCGCCGCTAAGGATGCGGCATCTGGACAGCGCGTAAAGAGGGCAGGGGTAACCTGGTTTACCCTTTCGTCAGTGCACTGGGCAGAGAGAATTGTCGCGATGAGAAGTTCAAGCGGGGTTGTAAAATGGAGAGCGCAGTGGGCGTCAGGATAGATTCGCTTCAGAAGAGTAAGAATGCGGCCCGTCCGTTCAACAAGGGCCGGGGAGGGGCTCACGGTGCGGCCGTAGCAGGCAGAGATTGAAGAAGCTCGCTGGCCTGGGTGGTGACAGAGGAGGTGGGGTATTTGGAGAGCAGTGAGGTGACCAGTTTCCGAGCCTCATCATTCTTTCCCTGAGATCGCCGAATCTTTGCTGCACGGAGGAGTCCCTGACCTGAAAGTTCGGGGAGATTATCGTAATAGAGATCGATCTTCTGATAGTAGGAAACGGCCAGATCAAGCGGATCGAGGGGAGGCTTACCAATTCCTTGATCCAGCACAGGAGAGGAAAGTTTCTTTGCCGCTAGAGACTCCAGAGCACCTCCAAATGCGAGCATCGATTTTGCCTTCATATCGTTCGAGGCGTTACTGCTCTCGATAATTCCTGTCCAGAGTTCAAAAGCAGCAGGGTCTTTTTTCGTGCCGTCAAACTTGCCGGCTTCGGCCAAGGTTTGAGCCCGCAAGAAGTTGGCCTCCTGAACTTTATCGGACCAAGGGTAGTCCCTAGTGAGTTCGGCAAAAAACTTCTCTGCTTCGGCTTTTCGGTT
>RFVZ01000059.1 GCA_009922405.1 Betaproteobacteria bacterium | reverse complement strand
GGTCTGGCCGGCATGGATCTGGCACGAGTGGTGTCGGTTCGCGAACCCTACGAATGGACCGAGCGCTCCTGGCGCCTCGTCGGTGGTTATGGTTCAAATGTTGTTTCTGATTCTAATTATGGCTCCGGAATAAAGCATGTTGTTGCGTTTGATTTTGGGATCAAGCGCAACATCTTGCGCATGCTCGCTGACCGAGGCGCAAGAATTACGGTCGTACCGGCCCAGACATCGGCTGCTGAGGTGATCGCATTGAAGCCCGATGGGGTTTTTCTCTCGAATGGCCCGGGTGACCCGGAGCCATGCACCTACGCGATTAATGCGACGGCCGATCTGATTGAGCGCGGGTATCCCGTGTTTGGGATCTGTCTGGGTCACCAGATTCTCGGTCTTGCCAGTGGTGCGCGGACTCAGAAAATGAAGTTTGGACACCACGGTGCGAATCATCCGGCCAAGGATCTCGACACCCAGCGGGTCCTGATCTCGAGTCAAAACCACGGCTTCGCGGTCGATGCCTCAACCCTACCGGCGCATTTGCGGGTTACTCATGTGTCGCTCTTTGATGGATCCGTCCAGGGGCTCGAGCGAACGGATCGTCCGGCCTTTGGATTTCAAGGCCATCCCGAGGCCAGTCCAGGGCCACATGACGTGGCGTATTTGTTCGACCGATTCTTTGCGTTAATGGGGAACTGACCATGCCAAAGCGTCAGGATCTTCGCAGCATTCTCGTCATAGGTGCTGGCCCGATCATCATCGGGCAGGCTTGTGAATTTGATTATTCGGGTGCCCAGGCGTGCAAGGCACTGAAGGCCGAGGGCTTTCGCGTCATTCTGGTCAATAGCAACCCGGCGACCATCATGACTGACCCGGAAACGGCCGATGTGACCTACATCGAACCGATTACCTGGCAAGTTGTCGAGCGGATTATCGATCGGGAACGCCCCGATGCCATCCTGCCCACGATGGGCGGTCAGACCGCGCTCAATTGCGCCCTCGACCTCCATCGACATGGGGTCCTCGAGCGTTACAAGGTGGAGTTGATTGGCGCCAGTCCAGAGGCCATCGACAAGGCTGAAGATCGGCTGAAGTTCAAAGACGCGATGACCAAGATCGGCCTTGGTAGCGCCCGCTCCGGCATTGCGCATAGCCTCGAGGAGGCGCAGGCGGTTCAGCAGACGCTGGGTTACCCAGCCATCATCCGGCCGAGTTTTACGCTCGGTGGCACGGGCGGTGGTATCGCTTATAACCTCGAAGAGTTTCTCGAGATTTGCCGCCGCGGTCTTGATCTCTCGCCCACTCGCGAACTCCTGATTGAAGAAAGCCTGATTGGTTGGAAAGAGTTCGAAATGGAGGTCGTTCGCGACCGAGCTGACAACTGCATTATCGTCTGCTCGATTGAAAATCTGGACCCGATGGGCGTCCACACCGGCGACTCGATCACCGTTGCGCCGGCCCAAACGCTGACCGATAAGGAATACCAGTTGATGCGTAATGCATCGATTGCGATTCTGCGGGAGATTGGGGTCGACACCGGCGGCAGCAACGTACAGTTTGCGATCAATCCGCAAGACGGCCGCATGGTTGTCATCGAGATGAACCCCCGAGTTAGTCGATCGAGCGCGCTGGCTTCAAAAGCCACGGGGTTCCCCATCGCGAAGGTGGCTGCCCGGTTGGCTGTGGGCTACACCCTTGATGAATTGCGTAACGACATCACGGGCGGAGCGACACCTGCGTCCTTTGAGCCGTCGATCGATTACGTCGTCACAAAAATCCCTCGATTCGCCTTCGAAAAATTCCCCCAGGCCGATCCTCGCCTGACCACTCAAATGAAGTCGGTGGGTGAGGTGATGGCGATCGGCCGAACGTTTCAGGAGTCATTCCAGAAAGCGTTACGGGGCTTGGAGATTGGAATCGACGGCCTCGATGAGCGGCTGACTGACCGAGACGAAATCGCACAGTCTCTTGGCGAACCCACACCCGATCGGATCTTGCATGTCGGTGATGCGTTCCGGGTCGGCATGAGTGTCGAAGAAGTCTTCGAAGAGAGCGGGATCGACCCTTGGTTTCTGGCCCAGATTCAGGAAATCATCCATCACGAAAGTACTTTGCTGGCGATCCGTGAAGCGGGTGGAGGGCTCGATAGCTTGTCAGCGAGCGAGTTGCGCTACCTCAAAGTCCACGGATTCTCAGATCGGCGATTGGCCCGATTGCTGGGTTGTGGCGGCGGCGATGTGCGTAAACGGCGTCACCTCCTGGGGGTTCGCCCCGTGTTCAAGCGGGTCGACACCTGTGCGGCCGAATTTGATACCGATACGGCCTACCTGTACTCGACCTACGAGGGGCTGGTCTACGCCCCAGGCGACCTTGAGTGCGAGGCGCGTCCGACCAATCGGCGCAAGATCATGGTGTTGGGCGGCGGACCCAATCGCATCGGACAGGGCATTGAGTTTGACTACTGCTGCGTTCATGCCGCCTTTGCACTGCGCGAGGATGGCTTCGAGACCATCATGGTCAATTGCAACCCCGAAACCGTGTCGACCGATTACGATACCAGCGACCGACTCTACTTCGAGCCGCTGACGCTCGAAGATGTCCTCGAAATCGTCGCCCTCGAAAAACCCGAGGGCGTGATCGTGCAATACGGCGGGCAGACCCCTCTGAAACTGGCTCTCGCGCTCGAGGCTAACGGCGTGCCAATTATTGGTACGAGTCCTGAGTCGATTGATATCGCCGAAGACCGTGAGCGCTTTCAGCGCCTCCTCGAGAAACTCGAATTACGCCAACCGCCCAACCGGACGGCTCGCACCGAGGCCGAAGCCACCAACCTCGCGACCGAGATCGGCTACCCGCTCGTGGTGCGACCCAGCTATGTATTGGGTGGGCGCGCGATGGAGATCGTCCATGACCGCAAAGATCTCGAGCGCTACATGCGTGAGGCGGTCAAGGTTTCGAATGACAGCCCGGTGCTGCTGGACCGCTTTTTGAATGACGCGATCGAAATCGATGTCGACTGTGTTGCCGACGGAAAGCGGGTGTTCATCGGTGGCGTGATGGAGCACATTGAGCAAGCCGGTGTCCACTCGGGAGACTCCGCGTGTTCCTTGCCCCCGTATTCTCTTGAATCGGACCTGGTAAGCGAGATCCAGGATCAGACGGCGCAGATGGCGCGCGCCCTCCACGTGGTCGGCCTGATGAACGTGCAGTTCGCGGTTCAGCGAGATAGTGATGGCCGTGCGACCGTTTTTGTCCTTGAGGTCAATCCTCGGGCCTCGCGAACGGTGCCGTTTGTCTCGAAGGCGACCGGTATGCCTTTGGCCAAGATCGCTGCCCGTTGCATGGCCGGAATCTCACTCGATCAACAAGGCATCGGGGCCGAGGTCGTGCCGCCCTATTTTTCGGTCAAAGAGGCCGTGTTTCCATTCGTCAAATTCCCTGGGGTCGACACCTTGCTGGGTCCAGAGATGAAATCGACCGGCGAGGTGATGGGGGTCGGACACAGCTTTGGCGAGGCCTTCGTCAAGAGCCAGTTGGGGGCCGGGGTGCGTCTGCCCAGCGGCGGCACGGTGTTCATCAGCGTCAGGCAGGGCGACAAACCCCGTGCCGTGCAGATTGCGCGCGAATTACATGACCTTGGCTTCAAGCTGGTCGCGACCCGCGGGACCGCCGCCGCAATCACGGCAGCTGCGATTCCGGTCGCCGCAGTCGCCAAGGTCCAGGAAGGTCGGCCGAACGTGGTCGACCTGCTCAAAAATGGGGAAATTGCGCTTGTGATCAATACCGTCGATGAGCGCCGGTCCGCAATTGCTGACTCCAGAGCGATTCGGACCACTGCCCTGGCTCAGCGGGTCACCTACTACACCACAATCGCCGGGGCCCGTGCCGCAGTCGAGGGGATGCGGCATTTGCGTGGTCTTGAAGTCTATTCACTGCAGGCCCTGCACGCTGGTTTGCAGGGATAAGGAGTCACCATCATGGCAACTATTCCATTGACTGTTCGCGGCGCTGAGCTCCTTCGACAGGAACTGCATCGGCTCAAGCATGTCGAGCGCCCTAGCGTTATTAACGCCATTTCGGAAGCACGCGCGCAGGGTGACCTTTCCGAAAACGCGGACTATGACGCTGCCAAAGAGCGTCAGGGATTTATCGAGGGGCGCATCCTTGAACTCGAATCGAAGTTGTCCAACGCCCAGGTCATTGACCCCAAGACGGTTAATGCGGATGGTCGGGTGGTGTTTGGGTCAACTGTCGACCTCGAAGACCTCGATGCTGGCAAGCAGGTGACCTACCAGATTGTCGGCGACGATGAGGCGGACATTGCTCTAGGCCTGATTTCGGTTTCCAGCCCAATCGCCCGATCTTTGATTGGCAAGTCGCCGGGCGATGTCGCGGTCGTTCAGGCCCCCGGCGGTCGGCGCGAGTACGAAATTCTGGACGTCCGTTACCTCTGATCCGGGTTGACGGTTAACCGTCAACGGTTCGGCTTTAACTGTCCCGACGGCGACGAAACGCTGGCGCACTGGGTGACGTCGCCCTCGGCGCGTGGCCAGGGCGAGGCGGTGCTGAATCGCGCTCGCCGAATCGCCTCGGGGCAGTCGGACGGTCCCCAAATGAGCGGCGCGGTGCGGCGTCCCGCTCGCCAAAGCGCCCGGGGACCGGCGGACGGTCCCCAAATGAGCGGCGCGGTGCGGCGTCCCGCTCGCCAAACGGGCGTGCTGCCGGGGGGCGGAAATCTGACGGGGCACGCTCACTGCGTTCCGGCGCTCGGCCCCTGGGCGCGGTGGCATTTCGAATGGGGCCGCGCCAACGCCCCGGCTTCACCGGTTCGGCCCGCGGCCGCAAAGTGATGCGCTCTCTGGGCGGAGCCTCGGGGAGTTTTCGGTAAACGATCAGTAATTTGCCGATCGCCTGAACCGGTTGGACCCCAAGTTGTCGACAAATCGCATCCATCAAGACCTGGCGCTCATCCCGGTCGGCATCCAGCAAGCGGATTTTGATCAGGCTATGGGCATTCAGCGCCCGATCAATTTCAGCGAGCACAGGTTCCGTCAAACCGGCTCCGCCGATCATAACCACGGGCTTCAGGGGGTGGGCTTTGGCTCGGAGCGCCTGACGTTGAACCGGCGATAAGACCGGCGTCAAAACCAGGGGCGTCGCAGGGCTGTCGGCGGCGGGCGCGGGACGTGAGTCTGGGAAAGCGTCATTATTCATGTCCGCATTGTAGTAGGGGGCGCCGAGTGGCGAAGAATCGATTCAGCAAAGCCTGGCTGCACGACCATATCAATGATCCCTATGTGAAGCTCGCGCAGAAGCATCAGTACCGTTCGCGCGCAGCATTCAAGCTGATTGGGATCGATGACGAAGAGCGTCTGATCCGCCCAGGAATGACCGTCGTTGATCTGGGCGCTACGCCGGGAAGTTGGTCGCAAGTCATTCGGGAGCGACTCGGTGGAGGGGCGCAGGGGGAGGTCCGAGGCCAAATCTTTGCGATCGATATCCTGCCGATGGAGCCCGTGGCTGATGTGACTTTCCTGCACGGGGACTTTCGCGATGATGCGGTCTTGGCGCAATTTGAGTCCTTGCTGCAAGGCGCCCCGGTCGATCTGGTGCTCTCGGATATGGCCCCCAACCTTTCGGGCGTTGGTCTGGCGGACGCCGCAAGAATGTCTCACGTGGTGGAGCTGGCCCTTGAGTTTGCGCAACGCCACCTGCAGCCGACCGGTTCGTTGCTGGTGAAATGCTTCCATGGCAGCGGCTACAGCCAATTGGTTGAGCGCTTCAAGGAGACGTTCGTAAGAGTTGTTCCCAAGAAGCCAAAGGCTTCAAGAGATGCGTCGGCCGAGACATTTCTCCTGGGCCGAACGCTGAAGGTTCCATCACGGGTGGGCAATGATCACAATCTGCCACCTTTGAGCCGCTGAGTGGCAGCCTCAAATCGAGGGTTCGTCAGGATTGATCGCTTTTTCCGACCTACAAACAGAGCACAAAAGAGTATTATTTTAGGTTCGTCTAGGTTAGTCCCCGTCAATCCTTACCCCTCATCGATTGACGATCGCAGGCAGGAGCCCAAGCGTTGAACAATATGTTTTCGAAGGCAGCCGTCTGGCTGGTGATCGCTCTGGTCCTATTTACGGTATTCAAGCAGTTTGATACCCGGCAGGCCCGAGGCGTTGATGTTCCTTATTCGGTCTTCATGGAAGACGCCAAGTCGGGCCGGATTGACTCCGTCGCCATTGATGGGCGGACTCTCCGCGCTCGGACCAAGGACAACCAGCCCTTGACCGTGTACTCGCCGGGCGACATCTGGATGGTGTCGGACCTGATGAAATTTGGCGTTAAGGTCCAGGCCAAACCCGATGAAGAGCAAAGCCTGCTGATGAGCATTTTTATCAGCTGGTTCCCAATGCTTCTTTTGATTGGGGTTTGGGTTTTCTTCATGCGCCAGATGCAAGGCGGTGGACGGGGCGGTGCGTTTTCATTCGGTAAAAGCCGGGCCCGGATGTTGGACGAAAACAACAATTCCATTACCTTCGCAGATGTCGCCGGATGTGACGAGGCCAAGGAAGAGGTCAAGGAACTCGTCGACTTTCTGCGGGACCCCAGCAAGTTCCAAAAGCTCGGCGGCAAGATCCCGCGCGGAGTCCTGATGGTGGGTTCGCCCGGTACTGGTAAAACCCTGCTCGCGAAGGCGATCGCGGGCGAGGCGAAAGTGCCGTTCTTCAGTATTTCGGGCTCGGATTTTGTCGAGATGTTTGTTGGTGTGGGTGCAGCCCGGGTTCGCGACATGTTCGAGAACGCCAAAAAGCACGCGCCTTGCATCATCTTTATTGATGAGATTGATGCAGTCGGCCGCCAGCGCGGTGCTGGCCTGGGCGGCGGCAACGATGAGCGCGAGCAGACGTTGAATCAGATGTTGGTTGAGATGGACGGTTTTGAGACCGGACAGGGCGTCATCGTGATCGCTGCGACTAACCGCCCAGATGTGCTCGATCCTGCGCTGTTGCGTCCAGGTCGTTTTGATCGCCAAGTGGTCGTCCCATTGCCTGATATCCGGGGTCGCGAGCAAATTCTCACAGTGCACATGCGCAAGGTGCCGATCGCGCACGATGTCAAAGCCGACATCATTGCGCGAGGTTGCCCGGGCTTCTCGGGCGCGGATCTGGCCAACCTGGTCAATGAGGCGGCCCTATTTGCCGCCCGTCGCAGCGCGCGCGTGGTCGAGCAGCAGGATTTTGAACGGGCCAAGGACAAAATTATCATGGGCGCCGAGCGGCGCAGCCTGGTGATGCCCGAAGACGAGCGGCGCAACACGGCCTACCATGAGTCAGGTCACGCCATCGTCGCCAAGTTGCTGCCAAAGACGACAGACCCGGTTCACAAGGTCACGATCATCCCTCGCGGCCGTGCACTTGGGGTCACCATGCAGTTGCCTGAAGGCGACCGTTACAGCATGGATAAAGAACGGATGCTCGCCACCATCGCTGTGCTCTTCGGTGGGCGCATCGCGGAAGAGTTGTTCATGAATCAAATGAC
The DNA here is from genome assembly GCA_009922405.1 of Betaproteobacteria bacterium. GTDB lineage: Bacteria > Pseudomonadota > Gammaproteobacteria > Burkholderiales > Burkholderiaceae_E > RFPW01. Next base: position 3,981 of record RFVZ01000059.1, on the reverse strand, counting down.
GACTGGCGCATCGAACGATTTCGAACGTGCGACCCATCTGGCGCGGGACATGGTCACCCGTTACGGCATGAGCGCAGAGCTTGGGCCTATGGTCTACGCCGAAAACGAGGGCGAGGTCTTCCTGGGCCGCTCCGTGACGCGGCAGGTCAACGTGTCTGAGGCCACGATGCAAAAGGTCGATTCCGAAATGCGGCGGATCATCGATGAGCAGTATCAGGTGGCCTACAAGATCCTCGACGAGCATCGCGAAACAGCCCATCTCATGGCCAAAACGCTGCTTGAGTTCGAGACGATTGACGCGGAACAGATTGACGACATCATGGCTGGACGCGCTCCGCGTCCTCCGCGGGACTGGTCGCCGTCGGGTGGCACTGGGGCTGGTGGTTCTGGTGGCTCGCGCCCGGACGCCGCGCCAGTTGTTCCGGAGGCTGCGCCTGAGGTTCCGGTCGCTTAAGGGTCGCTTGCGGGTCGTTAAGGATAGTTAAGGGCCGTTTGGTTGGCGTCTTTTCTTGAGTGTGGGCGGTTTCGGCTCAGCCTAGATCGCCCGCTTGTGATGGGTATTCTGAACGTCACGCCGGATTCTTTTTCCGACGGTGGGCACTACGCGAGCCCGGATCTCGCAGTGAGGCATGCCCAGCAAATGGTCGCCGAGGGCGCCGATATGATCGATATCGGTGCAGAATCAACCCGACCGGGCGCTCAACCCATTGATTCCACTTCGGAACTGCGTCGACTGATGCCAGTTCTAGAGGCCCTTGGGTCGCTCGGCGTTCCTATCTCGATCGATACACGTCGACCAGGCGTAATGCGTGCCGCGCTGGCGCGGGGGGCAGACTGCATCAACGATGTCGAGGCCCTGCAGGCGGAAGGTGCCCTCGAGGCCGTGCGTGAGTCGAACTGTGCGGTTTGCCTCATGCACATGCAGGGATTGCCCCATACGATGCAGGCCGCTCCCAAGTATCTCGACGTAGTGGCAGAGGTCGGTCAGTTTCTGCGCGATCGTGTGCAGGTGGTTCGGCGTCTTGGGCTGGCAGCGAATCGCCTGTTGGTTGATCCGGGCATCGGCTTTGGGAAGACGCTCGAGCAGAATCTCGCGCTGATTGGGCGCCTCTCCGAACTCGCGCCGGGGGTTCCAGTTCTGATCGGCCTTTCACGCAAGCGGATGGTAGGTGACCTGACGGGCCGCCCGCTTTCGGAGCGGTTACCAGGGAGTGTGGGAGGCGCACTGGCTGCAATCGCGAGGGGCGCTGCGGTTGTTCGAGTGCATGATGTGGCGGCAACGGTCGATGCGTTGGGTGTTTGGCGAGCAGTGATGAGCGGACCCACGGAATTGAGGGGCAATGAACGATGACGCGTAAGTGGTTTGGTACCGATGGCATTCGAGGTCGGGTGGGCGAGACGCCAATCACCCCAGAGTTTGTGCTGCGACTGGGCTACTCGGCAGGCAGGGTCCTGGCCCATTCAGCGGACAGGGGTGAGCAAAGAGCTCCCCTCGAGGGGTCTGAGCAATCGTTTGGGCGGCGCAGTCGGCCGGTTGTTCTGATTGGCAAAGACACGCGCGTGTCCGGTTATTTACTCGAATCTGCGCTGCAGTCGGGGCTCGCCGCCGCCGGCGTGGACGTGATGCTCTCAGGGCCGCTCCCAACCCCCGCGATCGCGTATCTGACCCGGGCGTTGCGTCTATCGGCTGGCGTGGTGATCAGCGCGTCGCATAACCCGTTTGATGACAACGGCATCAAGTTCTTCTCTTCAGAGGGCGATAAATTGCCCGACGCCATTGAGGCCAGGATTGAGGCAGAACTGGATTTGCCGCTTGGTTGCGTTCCCTCGTATGAGCTGGGCAGAGCACGCCGCATCGACGATGCAGCAGGTCGGTATATTGAGTTTTGCAAGAGCACATTCCCTGCCGAACTCGATCTTCGGGGTCTCCGATTGGTCGTTGATTGCGCGCATGGAGCGGCTTATCACACAGCCCCGTCCGTTTTTCATGAGTTGGGCGCCGAAGTCATCCCGATCGGCGCGTCTCCGAACGGTCTAAATATCAATGACGGTGTTGGCGCGACTCATCCCGAATCCGTCGCCAAGGCGGTCGTGGCTCATGGGGCAGACTACGGCATTGCGCTCGATGGCGACGCCGATCGATTGGTTATTGCGGACCGGTCCGGGCGGATCTACAACGGCGATGAGTTGCTTTACGCGATCGTCATCGATCGCCTGCGCCGCGGGGCGGTCGCTGGCGCAGTTGGGACCCTGATGTCTAATCTGGGGCTAGAGCAGGCTTTAATGCGGCACGGCGTGGGATTTCAGCGCGCGAAAGTCGGTGACCGCTACGTCCTCGAAATGCTTCGGGCTCGGGGCTGGCTCTACGGTGGGGAATCCAGCGGGCATCTGCTGGCCCTCGATTGCCACTCGACCGGCGACGGCGCGATCAGCGCGTTGCAAGTCCTCGCCGCCATCCGTTCAAGCGGGCTCGAACTCGCTGAACTCATTGGCGATATGGTCCTGATGCCCCAAAGGTTGCTCAACGTTCGGGTTAGACCAGGGTTCGACTGGGGCAGCCACGCACCGTTGCGTCGTGCGCAAGCCGAGGTTGAAGCCGAACTCCAGGATCGTGGTCGCGTGCTGATTCGAGCGTCTGGGACCGAACCTGTCTTGAGACTCATGGTTGAGGTCAGTGATGCCGAATTGGCCGATCAATTGGCCCAACGACTGGCCGATGCCGTACAAGTCGCCTGAGTTCTGTTACACTCTCGCCTCTTTCGGGGCGTAGCTCAGCCTGGTAGAGTGCTTGCTTTGGGAGCAAGATGTCGGAGGTTCGATTCCTCTCGCCCCGACCATCCGTCTCCAGGTTCATTTCGGCGTTTTTGGGCTGAACCTTCGTCGGATGTCCGAGTTAGATCCCCGGGCTTTCTGCCCGTAGCTCAGTTGGATAGAGCATCAGCCTTCTAAGCTGAGGGTCACAGGTTCGATTCCTGTCGGGCAGGCCAGTTTCCGCGCTGCGCTTGTACGGTTTTTGCGGTCGGTGGTGGCTGTAGCTCAGCGGTAGAGTCCTGGATTGTGATTCCAGTTGTCGTGGGTTCGAATCCCATCAGCCACCCCAATATGACCTCTGATCAGAGGGTCGCGCTGCGCCTCCCCAACCCTTCCGCAATCAGCGCCAGTAGTAAGGAATTGAGCGATACGCCCTCAGTTTTTGCTCGGGCAGTGAGTTGCATGTGCATTGATCGTGGGAGTCGCGCCAAAACTTTGCCAGACGCAGACGCCGGGGTGAAGTCGTCCACCTTGAAAACCGGGTTCGGGACTTCTTGCCCCATATCTGTCATCGCACTGACTGTGGCGATGAAGGCTTCTCGTCCATCCGCGATCGCTTCAAGTTCGGTTTGCCCGTCTGCTATCACGCCTGGGATGTCTGGCATGCTAAACATAAAGCCGCCGCCGTCAGTCGCATCAATGGGGCTTATCACATAGCTGTAGGCTTCGAACGAGAAGGCAGGGTTAACTTTTGTGACTGTCTTGACGGTCATGGCTCACTCCTGAATTTGATCAATGAGGGCAACGAAGCGCCTGATGTAGATGGCCTTAACCGGTCGATGGGCCGGTACGGATAGCGTGCCCTTGACCGAAGGATGAGAAAAAACGTGATGGCTGCCCCCGGTGCTTCGAATTTCCATGCCGTAACGCTTGGCAACCGTGAGCAGATTCGCCATCGTCCAGTCATTCGGGTTCAGACGCATTGCAGCCAGCAATTTGATTGCTGTGCTCATCGTTAGCGTGATATCACTAGGAATATCATAGCGCAAATCCCGCCGATCTTGGATTCGCCACACGTTTTCTAACGGGGGGTGCCGCGATCGGAGTGGCCGAGGCGTTGGCAAACGACCATGCCGATCGCTTGGGTTGTTGGGGCAAGCTCCCGTAACGGTAACAGCCGTGGCAGCCCGGCTATTTTTTGTCCCGCTCAATCTGATTGCCAATCAAACC